>DASPRG010000158.1:0-2331 GCA_035624555.1 Thermodesulfovibrionales bacterium | reverse complement strand
AAGGTTGTACTTGTCTTCGACAATGATGAGGCCGGTGTTGCTGCTGCAAAGAGATCTCTGGAAATACTTTCTGAATTCAATTTCAGGGCAAAGGTTCTGCTACTTCCTGAAGGTGAAGACCCTGATAGTTTTTTGAGAAAGAAAGGCAGTCAGCCTTTTAAGAAGATGCTTTCAGAAGCCCTGTCAATGACAGAGTTTCTTCTGAACACCTCGAAGAAGGACGTGATAGATACTGCAAAAGATGTCCTCGGGATGATATCAAGCATAAGGGATATGATTGTGGCTGACGAATTATTACGTGAACTCGCTGATAGCACAAGGATTGATGAATCTGTCCTCAGGAGTGAACTGAAACAGATAAGGAAAAAACAGAGATCTCACAGCTTGGAGGGGCTGGGTCTCATGAAGGCTATAAAGCACAGGGAAGAATATCTTCTGCTCAGTGCAATCATTGCTTTCCCTGAAAAGGCTGAATACGTGCTCTCAAGACTCAATATTGAAGACATGAGGGATGAAACAATAATATCTTTATTCAAGAAAATAAAAGCCGTTGGCAATATGTTTACTTCTGTGTCTCTCCTCAATGAGGCTGATGATGAAGAGAGGGCACTCATTACGGGACTTACTCTGAAACCTGGATTTGATTTAGAGCATGTTGACAGAAACATCGAAGATTGTATACAAACACTACTACAGAAACGATTCAACGAAAAAAGGAAACTCGCAGAGGAATCAGGCGATATTGCTCTCCTGAATAAACTGTTGAAGGAAAAACGTAAACTCATAAAGGGGCATACCTGTGGAAAAACACTTTGATTATTTTGAAGAGCAAGAAGAGGGGAACAAGACTGATCACTTCATGACCGGGTTTGACGATGAGTCCCCGGAGATGGAGAAAAAGAGCCCTGTTTTTACAGAAGGCGAAGTAGACCCTGTCCGCATCTATCTGAAGGAAATGGGCAATGTGCCATTGCTCACAAAAGAGGAAGAAGTTGAGATTGCAAAAAAGATAGAGGCGGGAAAAGAGAAAGTCTGCAGGGTAATATTTTCAATTCCCTTTTTCCTGGAAAAGCTTATAGATTTAGGGAGCATGGTAAAAAATGGAAATGCCCCCCTTACAGAGATTGTTCAGGACTGCGAAGAAGAGACAGCGGAAGACCTTATAGCAGAAAGGGAAAGACTCTTTAAGGTCACAGAGGAGATAAGCAATCTATATCGGAAAAGAGAGACCTATCTTAAGAAGTTAAAAAATTCCTTGCCTGCAACATATGAAAGGTTAATTAAAAAACTCAGGGAAAACAGAGAACAAATTTTCGAAAAAGTACATGATCTTAGACTAAAAGAGGATGTCGTAATAGAATTCTCTGAGGAATTAAAACGGACGGTTGAAGAGATAGAAGATCTCCATGAAAAAATATTAAAGGCAATGAAAAATGGAGGCCATATCTCTCATATAAGGAAAGAGATAAAGAAGAGAGAAACGAGATTTGGAATGAGTTCTGTCGAACTGAGGAGAGTATTAAAGGCTCTGACGGAAGGGAAGAGAGAAATTCACGAAGCAAAAAAAACTCTTATAGAAGCCAATCTGCGGTTTGTGATAAGCATTGCCAAGAGATATAAAGGAAAAGGCTTAAGTTTTTCAGATCTCATACAGGAGGGGAACATCGGACTTATGAGGGCTGTTGACAAATTCGATTACAAGCGTGGCTTCAAGTTCAGCACCTATGCAACCTGGTGGATCAGACAGGCAATGACCAGGGCATTGGTAGAACAATCGAGAGCAATAAGGATACCATTGCACGCTGTTGAGGCTATCAACAAAATAACAAAGTCCATAAGTGAACTTGTCCAAGAGATGGGCAAGGAGCCCTCACCTGATGAAATTGCTGAACGGATGAAGATCCCAGTCGAAAAGGTAGAAGGGATACTCAAAGTGGCAAGAGATACCATCTCCCTTGAAACACCAGTGGGAGAAGAAGATGGCAGTTATCTCAGGGACTTCATAGAGGATAAGGGAGTGCTGTCTCCTCTTGATGTTGCAATTCAAGAAGATATGAAAAATCAGATAGACAAAATTCTTGGCTCCCTGACTCCTCAAGAGGAAAAGATTATCAGAAAGAGATTTGGCATTGGTGAAGACACACCGCATACCCTTGAAGAAGTCGGTCTGGAATTTGATGTAACACGCGAGCGCATAAGACAGATTGAAGCCAAGGCAATCAGAAAACTGAGACACCCTTCCAGAAGTAAATGGCTCAGGGCCTATATAGAAAGGCATCGCTGAAATCTAAAAGACTTTTCAGACCTTGTAAGGCGAGCTGTTGAGCTCTT
>DASPRG010000156.1:0-4117 GCA_035624555.1 Thermodesulfovibrionales bacterium | reverse complement strand
GTTGCATACTCAGCAGAAGCCAAGAAGAAGATTTTGGGAATTTCTCCTGAGGTCATTTCAAAGCACGGGGTGGTGAGTGAGAAGACTGCAAAGGAAATGGCCGAGAAGGTAAGGTCACTAACAGGAACAGATTATTCTCTTTCGACTACCGGTAACCTTGGTCCTGATGTTCTTGAAGGAAAGGCAAAAGGACTTATTTACATAGCAGCGAGTAAAGAGGGGCAGACCTTTTCAAGGGAACTGAGATTAAAAGGCAGTAGAGAAGAGAGTAAAGAAGAGGCATCACTTTCTGCACTTAAGTTTCTTATCGGAATAATTGAAAAGAGTCTTTATGCCTGAGAAGATTCCTGAAGATAAAAAGAAAGAGATAGAAAAGCTTATCAAAGAGCTCAATTACCACTGCTACCGTTACTATGTTCTGGATTCACCTGTCATTTCGGATGAAGAATATGACAGACTCTATTTTCACCTTAAGGAACTTGAAGATAAGTATCATTATATCCTGCCTGATTCTCCAACCCAGCGAATAGGCGCCCCTCCTTTAGAAAAGTTCCAGAAGGTCAGACATACAGAGCCTATGTTATCTCTTGATAATGCCTTTTCATATGGTGAAGTGAAGGAGTTTGATGAGAGGGTGAAAAGATTTCTTAAGTCTGAAGAGGAGATAGAATATACTGTTGAACCAAAATATGATGGTCTTGCTATCGAGCTAACATACAGGAATGGGTTTCTCTACAGAGCTTCCACAAGAGGTGATGGTTATGAGGGTGAGGATGTAACCCAGAATATCAGGACTATAAAGTCTGTTCCCTTAAAGATAGAAGATGTTGATGCGCCTAAGGAGATTGATGTTCGTGGTGAGGTCTATATGGATATTGATGAGTTCGAGAAACTGAATAGAGAAAGAGAACAGAAAGGAGAGCCTCTCTTTGCGAACCCGAGAAACGCTGCTGCTGGATCAGTAAGGCAGCTTGACTCATCGATTACTGCAGCACGGAGGTTGCATCTCGCATGTTATGGGGTAGGGTCAGTGAAAGGCAGGGAGTTCAAAAAACAATGGGAATTCATTAAATGGCTTGAAAAGAAAAGATTTCCCATTCCAGCGGTTATGAAAATTGTGAGAGGAATAAATAATGTTATACATGTTATTGAAGATATCGAGGAGAAAAGGAAATCCTTTACCTTTGAGACCGATGGCTCTGTAATAAAGGTCAATGATTTTGCATTGCAGAGTGTCCTGGGTGTAAAGACAAGAGAGCCTCGCTGGGCTGTTGCCTATAAATTCCCGGCACATCAGGGTACCACAAGAATAAGGGATATAGTTCCGAGCGTTGGCAGAACAGGTGTAATTACTCCCATTGCAATTTTGGAGCCAGTAAGAATCGGCGGAGTTACAGTATCACGTTCAACCTTGCATAACTGGGATGAGATGCGGCGGAAGGATATCAAGGTGGGAGATACTGTTGTCGTTGAGAGAGCGGGAGAAGTTATCCCCCATGTTGTGATGGTAATTAAAGAGAAGAGAACAGAAAAGGAAAAGCCTTTCCCTATCCCAGATAGATGCCCCGTGTGCGGTTCCAGAATAGTGAGGGAAGAAGGTGAAGTTGCTGTCAGGTGCATTGGCCTTAACTGTCCTGCTCAGGTTCAAGAGAGGATAAGGCACTTTGCCTCACGAGGTGCTATGGATATTGAAGGACTTGGTGAAAAAAATGTAGAGCTCCTCTACTCAAAAAGACTTATCAGCCACTTTGTAGATGTTTACAGACTAAAGAAAGAAGACCTTCTCGATCTTCCGAGATTTGCAGAAAAGTCTGCACAGAATCTCATAGATGCGATCGGAAGGAGTAAGAAGACAACCCTCTCCAGATTCCTTTATGCGCTCGGTATCTTGCACGTTGGTGAATATGCAGCAAAGCTCCTTGCAAAGAATTTTGAAAGGCTCGAAGATTTATATAATGTGCAACCTGATAGGATTATGGAGATCAGACAGATGGGTGAAAAGATTGCCATGTCTGTATCAGACTTCTTTAACGATCCTGAAAATCTCAGAACCCTTAAAACCCTTAAATCTCTTGGGTTGAATATAACAAATCCTGATTTTGAGATGAAAAAGAAAGAAAAACAACCTCTTGAAGATCTCACTTTCGTAATAACTGGTACCTTACCGAAGCCACGAAAGGAAGTGGAGGATATGATAGAACGTCTCGGAGGTCATGCTGCTTCTTCTATTTCCAAGGGTACCGATTATCTCGTAGCGGGAGAAGATCCCGGATCAAAATTCCAGAAAGCAGAGGCCCTCGGAGTAAAAAGGATTTCTTATGATGAGTTGTTGAGAATAATTGAGAAAAAGGGTGGCTAATTTTTATGTACAGAGGGTAGCGTGTGATGAATAGACTTTTTTTGTGTTTTTTGATTGTCTGTATATTTTTTAATTACGCATTAGCAGAGGGAGCTGACTGGATTCTTTTGGGGAAAAGCAACATAGGAACTGCTTATTATGATAGAGCAAGCATTAAGCAGCTTTCGGGAAATGTTATCAGGGTATCAGTCAAATATATTTACTCATCTGAGGGCGTAAAAGAATTTAGGGAAGCATTCCCAAAAGTGAATATGCATGAAACAATTAGCTACACCTTATACGCTTATGAGATAAACTGTTCTGCAGACTCTTTCAGGTTAATAAAGGCTGCGACTTATAATTCAGCAGAAAGTGTAATAAAGGGGACGGAACTCGAATCCAATGAAACAGAGCAATCGAACTCGGAGCATATAACTCCTAATTCAATGATGGAACGGTTATCTGAGATATCGTGTAGATGGGAACTGTATGACCGGTAATGTTTGACAAGCTTTCTTCCTGTAATAGTTCTTCCAGTTATCTTGTCAGATGTTGTATATTTCTCCCGTTAGTTCTTATTTGAGGAGCCTCGTGAAAAACGCTGTCTTGCTGGTAATAGTATTCGCACTTAGCCTATTCAAGAACAGTAAAGCGGAGACTATGTTCGCGAGTCGTGGCACTGACTCCTAATAGGAAATAGATATGGACTTGTGGGAGTCCCAAAGCAATCCCGGCAGACAGACAATACTCTCAGTAGCATGTGGGTCAGTCGGTCTAGTCTTAATGATCGGCTTTCGCAACTTTGAGAGTATTGACAGTAATGCCGGAGCAGGGTTTCTCTTGGGATTGTTCCTACTGCTCATCGGAGTTTCCGGCTTCTTGTTGAGTGGCAAACAGACCGTACTAGTTGATCCAGAGACCCGTCGGATCACCGTTGAAGACTCCAACCGCTTCCGTACGAAGAAACGGTCTATCCCATTCAGTGACATAGTCGGCGTCAGTGTAGGATATCTCGGGAAGAAGTCGAACTATGTGATATGGTACTACCTAATACTCAAACTCAGAAGCGGAGAGGATTATCCGCTGTTTGCCCCAGGCCGCTTCTTCGAAGGCGCATCGGACAGGTCTACGGTGACGAGTTGGAAGCAGCGTCTTGAGGAGTACCTCAGGCATTAAGTGTCGCCGCTCAATCGTGTGGAAAGGCCTAAAGACGGTCATAACCCGTCGTTCCACCGGATTGCTTACGCTCCCGCTGAACTACTATGTTAACGATTCTCTTGTAAATCATCACTTTTCTTCGTCAGTCACTTCTTCGGCATTTTAGATGCAACACGCACCTGATCAAAATTGCCAGAAGTATGTCTTTGATGACGAAAGTAACAAGAGTTAGGGGCTATTTAATTGAAGTGAAGATAAAAAGGCAAGAGTTAAGAATCTGCTCAAATGCTATTCATCATTGCTTTATGTTATTAATCTTGAGAGATCTTAAAAGTTATTTAAGTTTTTGTGGTAATTGTCTTATCATTTATTTTTTAAAGTACCCCTCTTTGGCAAAGAGGGGAGAGGGGAGATTTTATAAATAGAACATAGAAGCATTTATTCTTAAAATCCCTCTACATCCCCTCTACGAGTCGTAGACCTTTTCCAAAGGGGGAGTAAAAAGATATTTCAGTTCAACCATGGTACAGAGTTCGCAATGAATAACATCATAACCTTCCTTCTTGTTGGAGTCTGCTGATGAGATTATTGATATCAGGCAATGCCTCAATTGTAGCCTTT
>DASPRG010000121.1:0-2776 GCA_035624555.1 Thermodesulfovibrionales bacterium | reverse complement strand
CTCCGGAGTAAGGGAAAGACAGATAAGACCCCTTCCATGCTTTGCCATAAAATTGATCGCTTCTGGTGTTATCTGCTCAGCTGCCATGCACAGGTCACCTTCGTTTTCCCTGTCCTCATCGTCAACGAGGATAACCATCTTACCCTTTGCTACATCCTCTATGGCTTCGTCAATAGTATTGAATTTGTATTTATCCATTTATAAGCCTCCAGAGAGGGTTCGAGGATTCAAGGATTCGAGGGTTCAAGTTTCGACTAACACTTGGCCCCTTGAATCCTTGACCCCTTAACTCCTATCACTTAATAAATCCTTCTTCCAGCAGAGTTTTCATTAACCTTGAATCTCGGTTTACCTCTTTATTCAGAAACTTTGAAACATACTTCCCGATAATATCTACCTCCACATTCACCGTATCGCCAGGGCCTTTGAACCCCATCGTCGTAAGCCTTGCAGTGTGTGGAATAATCACTACAGTAAAACTATTCTTTAGTATATCAACAACGGTAAGACTTATTCCATCCACAGCAACCGACCCTTTCTCGACAAGAAAATGAATTACCTTTTCTGGCACCTCTATCTCTATCTTGAAGGTATCTCCTATTTCTGCCTTTGACTTTATCCTGCCTGTTCCATCCACATGCCCTGAAACAAAGTGCCCTCCGAGTTTTGAGTCAGGACGGAGGGAGGGTTCAAGGTTCACACTGTCACCAGGTTTTAGCAAACCAAGGTTTGTAGAACTCAGAGTTTCGTCAGAGAGATCAAATCTCATGGTAGCACCTTTTATCTCAACTAAAGTAAGACATGTCCCATTGACTGATATACTGTCACCTATCTCTGCATCTTTTATGATCTCTTTCGAATTCAGGAAAAAGTGGGTAATACCCCCTCTCTTTTTCACAGCAGAAACTTCTCCCAGCTCTACAATGATACCGGTAAACATCTCATTCCTTTGAATCAACAGCAAACGTAAGGGTTTTTTGATATATCCCCAGTATATCTACTACTTCGAACCATGATGTTCTAATGCGCACATACTTCGGCGTCCTGGAAATTTCAATATCTTCCCTGCCTATAGGTATCTTCAACTCCTGTGCCCTTTCAAATACCTTGTCCTTTATCTCATCCTCATTTTTGAATTCAACAGCAATCTTCGCAATTTCTTTTGTGTCAGATTTAAAGGCCAAATATCGGTAATAGGGCATGCCAAACTGAATACCCGCATATACAAGAAAACCAAGAACAAGAAGCCAAAATAATGTCTTTTTCATCTCACTAACCTCCCTATTCTATTAAACCTGAGCCATTTTTGAGGATCCCAGGACCAGTATATAATGAGGGCCTCACCTTTTACAGCCTCTAAATCTACAAACTTCCAATATCTGCTATCAAAACTCTGGTCTCTATTATCTCCCATAACAAAGAGCTTATTTTTGGGCACAATTAAAGGCCCGAAATTATCTCTTGGGTCCCCACCCTTTGGTCTGATAATACTGTCACCATGATATGCATACGGTTCTTTGACCTCCTTCCCGTTCACATAAATGATTTTATCCCTTTCTTCTATGGTATCTCCCCCTGTAGCAATAACTCTCTTTATGAAATCCTTACTGGGGTCTTCAGGGAATTTAAAAACTATTATATCTCCTTTCTCCGGCTCCCTGAATATCAGAAAACGTCTGTCAGAAAAAGGGATCTTTGTGCCATATATGAACTTATTGACAAGTATATGGTCACCAATGAGGAGCGTTGGTATCATAGAACCAGAGGGTATCTTGAATGCCTGGATTATATATGCCCTTATAAAAAGGGCAAGGAGTAAAGCAGTGAGTATAGCCTCTGCGTATTCCCGTATCAGTCTTTTTCTTTCTTTTTTCATGTTTAGAAGCAGTTCCTTTCTGATCTAATTTTTAATTTTGATTTGAATCTTTGAATTTTCTTTTTGCATTTTAAATTTTACATCATTTGCCTGCGCTATTTTCATACTTCTCTATACCCGTGGAAAACAAGTCCTGCAGAGCCAATAATGCCTGCATCATCTCCGAGCAAAGAGGGAATGATCTTGACTGCATCAAAGAGTACTTTAAATGCCCTTTTTGATGCCTCATTTATTGCCTCCTGGATATATATATCCCATGCCCCTGTAAGGCCACCCGCAAGGATTATTGCCCCGGGGCTCATCACGTTAATAATATTTGCGATTCCAATACCAAGATGTCTCCCTGCTTCTTTAATCACATCCCTTGCGAGGCTATCTCCTTCGAGTGCTATTCTGTAAATATCCTCAACTGAAAGATCGTAAAAGTTACCCTTGCGGGATTGTTTTAGCATACTCTCTCTGCCTTTTTCGAGCGCAGATACCACTCTTGAGACTATTGCCCTTGCAGATGCATAAACCTCAAGACACCCGGAGTTACCACAATGGCATTTTTCACCATCTGCATTTATGGTCATATGCCCTATTTCTGCTGCTACATCGAGAAGTTTTTTATCCTTTATTATTCCACCTCCTATGCCTGTCCCGAGAGTAAAAAGAACAAAGTCTGAAAATTCCTTTCCTGCACCAATCCACTTTTCACCGAGTGCAGCGGCATTTGCATCGTTCTCAATGAATACGGGTACCCTGAATCTTTCTCTTATTCCTTTTGCAAGATCAATCCCCTCTATGGCAGGAATATTCGGGGAGATCGTTATTTTACCGCCTTCTCTGTCAACAATCCCTGCTATACCGAGACCGATCCCTGCAATATCTTCAGAAAAAATGCTGCCTGATAACCTG
>DASPRG010000111.1:0-8831 GCA_035624555.1 Thermodesulfovibrionales bacterium | reverse complement strand
ATGCCTGCAAGATAGAGCATATTTAAGACAGTTGTATATGAGAGCTCATACTGGAGGCTGAACCCAAGGATGTCAAAGCCTTTTATGGGACGGTTTGATTCTAATGAGGAGAGGAGAATTCCCTTAGCCTTCATTTCAGCCTCAAGGTCAAGCCACGGAGAAAAAACCCTCTCGGCAGATGCAAAGGGAATGTCATTGATTATCTTGTAAAGAATTTTGAGTCCGAGGTGTGACATCCCAACCTCGTATACATCTGGAAATGCAAGGGCCATTTTTACAAGGGCATCTTTATGAATAGAGTTGATCTCGCTGTTTATATATCTGCTCGGTTTATGAAAAGATGAAAGGTGCATAGCTAAGAATACCACCCGGAAAGACCCTTTGGCAAGGTAACACATATAATGCTTTAGATTAGAATATCAGTATTGCGTGCTATAATACGGGACAAAATATTCCTGTACTACTCAGGGATTAAAGATTATGGAAGAGAAAAAGTTTTATCCCACTAAAAGGTATATCGAGTTTCAACAAAGTGCGATCTCAAATTTAGAGACATTCTGGGAGAGGGAGGCTGAGAAAATTCCCTGGTTTAAACGCTGGGATAAAGTTCTCCGGTGGGAAGAGCCCTATGCACGGTGGTTTGTAGGCGGTATGCTGAATGCCTCATATGGATGTTTAGATGCACATCTGAACTCATGGAGAAAGAATAAAGTGGCAATATATTGGGAAGATGAGCAAGGAAATACAAAATCTTTCAGTTATTCCCAACTCCATAGAGAGGTAAATAGATTTGCCTCCGTTCTGAAAAATATTGGGGTAAAGAAGGGTGACATCGTAGTTCTGTACCTGCCCATGATTCCGGAACTCGTGATGTCAATGCTTGCAACTATAAGGGTTGGTGCTATTCATACCGTTGTCTTCTCAGGATTTAGCAGTAAAGCTTTAGCAGACAGGATCAATGATACAGGTGCAAAGGTTGTGATAACAGCAGACTTTGGTGTAAGAAGAGGGAAGTTTGTCCCCCTTAAGGAAATCGTTGATGAGACCCTGAAACTCACTCCAACAATCGAAAAAGTAATCCTAATAAAAAGGACCGATGAGTATATACCTATCAAGGAAGGACGAGATTTACTTTACCAAGAATTGTTAAAGAATGCAGATAAATATGTGGAGCCTGAACCTGTCGAAGCCACCCATCCATTATATATTCTCTACACATCGGGAACCACAGGGAAACCGAAAGGGATTGTCCACTCTACAGGAGGTTACTTAGTTTACAACTATGCCACATACAAGTGGGTTTTCAACATCTCCGATGAATCTATCTATTGGTGTACTGCTGATGTCGGCTGGGTTACGGGACATTCAGCAATAGTTTACGCGCCCTTACTTCATGGAGCAACTATCGTCGTATACGAAGGATCACCGGATTATCCTTACTTAGATAAATGGTGGGAGATTATTGAAAAGTATGGGGTGACTATTTTCTATACCTCTCCAACTGCCCTGAGAATGTTTATCCGCTATGGAGAAGAGTGGATTAGAAAACATGATTTAAACAGCCTGCAGATCCTTGGAACTGTTGGTGAGGCAATTAATCCTGATGTATGGGAATGGTATTACAAAAATATTGGGAATGAGAAATGCCCTATTGTTGATACGTGGTGGCAGACAGAAACAGGAGGGGTCATGATATCCCCTGCTCCCGGATTAGAGCTCGTTCCACTTAAGCCTGGTTCTGCCACCCTGCCTCTGCCTGGCATTGACGCAGAGGTAGTAGATGAATATGGCAATCCTGTGAGCCCCGGGACAAAAGGTTATTTGGTAATAAGGAGACCCTGGCCTGGAATGTTAATGGATATCTATAAGGATCCAGACCGTTACAAAGATACCTACTGGTCAAGATTTAAAGGGATGTATTACACAGCAGATTATGCAATGAAAGATGAGGAGGGATATTTCTGGCTTCTTGGAAGGGCAGATGAGGTCTTGAAAATTGCTGGACACAGAATTGGCACTGCTGAGATAGAGAGTGCTGTTGTTGCAACACCTTTTGCTGCTGAGGCTGCTGTTGTCGGTGCACCTGATCCTGTAAAAGGAGAGGCTATCGTCCTCTTTGTAATTCTTAAAGAAGGATATAAGCCTGAAGAAAATATTAAAGAAAAGATCATTGACAGCATCCGTATACAGATTGGTCCAATCGCAACACCTAAGGATATTTACTTTGTAGCGAAGCTTCCAAAGACGAGGTCAGGTAAGATCATGCGGAGAATATTAAGAGCGATCATTCAGGATAAGCCCATAGGAGACGTTACAACCTTGGAAGATGAAGCCCCTGTAGAAGAAATAAAAATCGCCTACGAGGAATTCAAGAGGATGTTGAAAGGATAAATAAAAAAATCTTTCACCGTTTAACATAATAAGGCATAATATTTTCGCTCATTCTCGTCCCGATAAGATCGGGACTCCGAGGTTTTTGCCTCTTTATATTTTAAAAATTCTCACAGGACTATCAGCAAAAAAATCCGCTCAAATACTATGCCTCATTATGCACGGATTCCTTCACAACAAGCACAGCTCTTCCGAATATTTCCTGAATAACTTGAGCCCCTTCTCATGTTCTTCTGTAAAATCATACGATATCCTCTTCCAGTAAGAGATGAGTTCCTCTTCGGTCATGTCTAATAAATAGCGGCTGCGGAGCAAAGGTCTCAATGCCTGGGCTATTTTATCTAAATTCTGCAAAGCAAGTTCTTTAGCGTGATAAAGATCACGAATAAAGCTATTGAGAAGTTCAGCTTTTTCTTTTAAGCAATCTCTCCTTACAATCCATAATGCAAAGACAAAGGGCAGACCTGTATTTTTGTACCACAAGTCACCAAGGTCATAAATGTGGAAAAGTGACGAATTAGGATCTTTATTTGACATTTGAAATTTAAAATTTAAAATTGTTTTGTTTGCTCTCAAAGCATCATCACCAATAGCAAGGTAAGCCTCTGCTTTGTTGATCAAGGAATCCAGTGGTTCATCTGTCGCTTTCAGAGAACACTCAGTCTCATAAAATTTCTTCAGAATAATGCCAAGGAGGGCAACAGAAGTTTCGGACTGCGATGATACAAGGATCGTTTTGCCTTTCAATTCTACTATTGGCCTTTTGGACAACAACAATATGCTACCTACAGGACCTTTTGAACTTATTGAATGATTTTTAATAAGGGCATATTTATTCTTGTGTCTGAGATATTCAATAGACGATGATGGGCTTATATCTATCTCATCATTTCTCAACATCTGGTTTAGCACGGAGGGAACGCCCTCGCTGAATTCATATTTAGAGCAGTCACATTCCCTTTGAAGCATGTAAAAGATGGGAAAAAGATTTGAGTAAGGAAAATTTCCTATTCTGAGGAGAGATTTGCTTTCTTTACCAATCAAATGCTTTTCCCCTTCTTTCTCTTCTTGTTGGGCTTTCTGCAGAACAGAATATAGTCTATAAGAAGTCCCTGATTCGTTTGAACAAATCCTTCGTCTTTAATCATTTCATGATGAAATCTTACATGTCTTCATTCTGAATGATTTGACAATGGTACAACCTTCTGCAAAAATATCTACTATGATTAGAAACATCGAAGAGAAAGTACTCAAGGGAGATCATATATCGAGAGAAGAGGCTCTTTATATTGCCAAAATATACGGTACCGAAATCTTTGAACTCTTTGCGTCTGCAAACAAAATAAGAAACCATTTCAGGGGGAATACAGTTGGTCTCTGCTCTATCGTCAATGCAAAGTCAGGAGCATGCTCCGAGGACTGCTCTTTCTGCGCCCAGTCATCAAAAAGCAAAGCCAAGATAGAAGTTCATCCCCTTCTAAGTAAGGAAATAATCCTTCAAAAAGCAAGGGAAGCAAAAAAAATAGGCGCAGAGAGGTTCTCAATCGTAACGAGCGGAAGAAAGGTTTCAGAAATAGACTTATTGCTGATAGCTGATATGATTTCTGAGATCAGGCAGATAGGACTTATCCCCTGTGCAAGCCTTGGCATGCTCGGAGAAAAAGAACTTTCGATACTCAAATCAGCCGGGCTCGATCGTTACCATCATAACCTTGAAACCTCTGAAGGTTTTTTCCCTCAGGTATGCAGCACCCATGGTTATGCTGATAAATTCAAGACCATAGATGCAGTAAAATCTCTTGGTCTTTCCCTCTGTTCTGGTGGTATCTTCGGCATGGGAGAAAGGTGGCAGGATAGAATTGATATTGCCATTCTTCTAAGAAAACTCGATGTTGATTCTGTCCCGATTAACTTCCTTATCCCGATAAAAGGGACGCCCTTAGAGTGTCAAAACACATTACATCCACTTGAAGCATTGAAGATTATTAGTCTCTATAGATACATTCTTACCAAAAAAGAGATTAGGATTTGTGGTGGCAGAATGCAGATCCTTGGTGAATTTAATTCCATGGTCTTTCCCGCTGGCGCTGACAGCCTGCTTATCGGCGATTATCTGACTACCTCAGGAAGGCATTTTGAGGATGATTTCAAACTCATCGAAACATACGGACTTACTCCACAATATAAAGACCAGTTTTCAGGCAAGAAATGACGCAGGACTTACAAGATATCTATGATGTAATGATAATTGGCGGAGGTCCCGCAGGCCTGACTGCAGCGCTTTATGCATCAAGGTCAAAGCTTATGACAGTGATACTCGATAAATCTCCGACAGCTGGTGCACTTGCATACTCTAACAAGATAGAAAACTATCCTGGGCTTACAAGTCCTGTCTCTGGTATAGAACTGCTCGATACTATGAAAAGGCAGGCAATAGGATTTGGAGCTGAATACAGGGCAATGCAGGTTATTGGAATGAATCTCTCAGGGGATATTAAAGAAGTTTTTACTATGGATAAGACATACAGCGGGAAAACCATAATCATAGCTACAGGCTCGATGGGAAGGAAACCCAGTATAAAAGGTGAAGGTGAATTTCTCGGAAAGGGTGTTAGCTACTGTGCCATATGTGATGCAGCCTTCTTTAGGAACAAAACTGTCTGTATTATCGGAAATTCCGAAGAAGCTGTAAAAGAAGCAGGAGTCCTTGCGAGGTTCGCGGAGACAGTGTATCTCATTTCACCTGCTAAAAAACTCAAAGACGAAGACCATCCAGGCCTTAAGATACCTAATATAAAGCTATTATTAGGTTATACTGTATTTTCTATTGAGGGTAAAGAGGTGGTTGAGAAAATAAGAATGCATGATTATGATCAAAAGGAAATTGAATTAAAACTATCCGGAGTCTTTGTCTATCTCCATGGCAATAGACCCATAACAGACTTTCTCGCAGGCACACTTGAGACTGGAGAAGATGGATGTATACCAGTAAATTGCATGATGGAGACATCCCTACCCGGTGTTTTTGCAGCTGGAGATGTCACCTGCACAGAGATAAGACAGGTTGTTGTAGCAGCCTCACAGGGTTGTATTGCAGCCCTCGCAGCAGAGAAATATCTTTACAAGAGAACAAGATACAGGACTGATTGGGCCAAATAAGGTAATACAACAAAAATAAGAGAAGATATAGTATTTGAGCGGATTCTTTTGACGATAGTCAGATAGTATTTTTATGGGAATCAAGAGGCAAAAGCCTCGGTCTACGACTCGTAGAGAGTCCCGATCTTATCGGGACGAGAATGAGCGAAAATACTATATCTTTTTTTCAGTACATTATTTTCTTTTCTCTATGAGAGAGGCCAGCTCCAAGGCATTCCTGGGTGCATAGCCAAAGGCATCATTGTTAAAATAAATAAATACATCTTTTTTCTGTCTCAAATAAGCCTTAATCCTTTTTGCATCTTTCTTCAATGATTCCATACTGTAGGATGTTGCATAATTGCCTTCTCCATGCCTCCTTATGTATACAAAGTCAGCAGTCAGAGGTAGTTTATCAAGAAAATCAGGCCAGTCTGCCATACAGAGTGCTGCCTTTTCCTTTTTAAGGAGATCAAAAACCTTTTTGTTGATCCATGTCTGATTCCTGAACTCAAAGGTGTTTCTTATACCATAAGGTTTCAGTATTTCAAGAAACTCTGTGAGACGTCCCAGATCAATAGTAAAGGTGGGAGGGAACTGCCATAAAATAATGCCCAGTTTTTCCTTCAGGAGGGTTGCCCTTGAAAAAAAGGCCTCAACAGGCTCTGCACAATCCTTCAGTTTTTTGACATGAGTTATAAACCGGCTGCCCTTTAATGAAAAAACAAAATCTTCAGGAGTGGATGAATACCATTTAGAGAAAGTTTCCCTATCAGGGAGCTTGTAAAAAGTGACGTTAAGCTCTACACTCGAAAAATTCTTACTATAGTACTCAAGCCAGTAGCTCTTTGAAAGATCATCTGGATAAAAATTTTTTCTCCAGTGATCATATAGAAAGCCACTACAGCCTATCCTTAAATCTGTCAATATAAAATATTTTACCATAAGGACATTAACGAGCACAGATAAATAAAGAGGTAGGGGTAAAGAAGACTTCTACAAATCAGATTTGTTACCAGAAAACCGAGGTTTTGTGATATTATTTTTTCTGATACTAAGACAGAAGTCCTTATAATATATACTTTTATGAGTAACATGTATGTTTAAGTCTGAACAGAGAAAATTAGGCAAAATTCTTCTTAATGGTGAGTTCATCGCCCCTCAGGATCTTGAACGGGCATTAGAAGATCAAACACATACCAACGAGCTCTTGGGGGAAATTCTTGTCCGTATGGGAATAGTGGACCCAATAGATCTTAAGGTTGTTCTTTCTATCCAGACGGATTTGGTTTTTCTCGAAGACGCCCTTAAGCTTGCTGCAGGTGTGCGTCAGTTCCTTGGTGAGCTTCTGATTCAAGCCAAGCGCATTACCCCTGAACAGCTTGAGCGTGCTCTGCAAGAGCAGCAAAGAACCGGTGAAAAGCTTGGAGAAGTGTTTGTGCGTCATGAGCTTATTTCAGAACAGGAACTTAATGGATTGCTGGCATTCCAGCAACATCAAAGCGACCCCCGGCAGGCAGTACGGCTCAGACTCGGGCAGCTTCTTGTTACTACCAAAAAGATAACTCACCAACAACTCCAGAATGCTTTAAGAAAGCAACAGCTTTTGCCTCACAAAAAAATCGGCGAACTACTCGTCGAAGAAGGTTATATTACCCATGAGGAAGTTTCTTATGGACTTAAACTCCAGCGTAAACTCTTAACAGCTACCTTGGTAGCAGTTTTGTCTCTCAGTTCTCCAACCAGTTTCCTCATAGAAAACTCAGAGGCTGGTTCAGCCTATAAGCAAACAACTGTGGGTGAGACGGCTGCTGCATATGCAACACTTAAGGTAGTTTATCAGGCTCCAGAATTAGTAGTTACCCAGGCCGATATCCTCCGAGGTTATGTTGAAGTTACGTCAGCCTCCCGCATCGAGATTAGAAGCAATGTCTTTTTCTTTCTGAAGTTTAGTGGTTTACGAGGACCATTCAAAGGAGTCCAGATACAGGGGTTTGGTAAAGATGTTCTCGTCGACGCAGAAGGTAGCTCTCTTTTTCTGCCAGACATACGGGGCTTCGCCACCTTTGAATTAACCTACAAGTTTATCCTGTCAAGAGATGCCGAACCAGGGACATACGCCTGGCCACTCGCAATATCTGCTCACCCAACAATGGTTGCTTAAAGTCTTTAAAGACAAAGGCTTCGGTTACCCGTTAACATTTAAAACCAGGACATTAAGGAAACCAAAGCCTTCAAAGAGAAAACATATTAGGCTGAAATTTTGTCAGGCAGATAATCTCAAGTATACATTTATCTTATTCCAAACAGTCAACTATTATTCATGCAGAATGTCAGCAACGACAGTTTCGGATGAGCCCATCTCTTTCAATGCCAATGCTGCATTTCTTCTGACAACAGGGCTATTATCCTTTAGAGCAGCTGTTAAAGGTTCAACTGCACTGGGATCATTTATCTCTCCTAATGCTCTTGCTGCATTCCTCCGGACAATTTGGTTATCATCTTTTAAAGCAGTTATCAAGGGTTTTACTGCACCGGTATCCTTTATCATCCCCAGTGCCATTGCTGCATTCCTTCTGGCTATCGGGCTTTCATCCTTCAAGACTGTAATTAAAGACTCTACTGAAGGTTTCCCTATTTTGGCCAGAGAATTTGCCGCCTGTAATCCACATTTGCTATCCTTCAAGACAGCAATTAAGGGATCCACTGCATGGGCATCCTTTGTTTCTCCTAATGTCTTTACCGCATGTAGTCGTGCAATCGGGTCATCATCCTTCAGTTGTTGAATTAATTTGTCAATATCCGCAGCTTGAAGATACCCGATGAAAAGCAAGCAGAAAGAAATAACTAACACAACCATTGTTATCTTGCCGTTTTTACTAGTTACTTTATAATTCATAATATATTCCCCTCCCCTTTCTACCAGACAAAATTTCACCTAAATGATAAAATTGACGCCTATACATCCACACTACCTATTTAGGATAGATAACCTTTTTTAAACCACCTCCTTTTTCACCTCATATGGTAACTCTTGGAATCAAATTTTACCATAGAGAAAGTCATAGATTGGTCACAAATTCGCAGACTTTTTATTCTGAATTATTTAAAACTCTATCACAAAACGCTTAACCTGTCAATTTTGGAAATTCTTCCAACTCTTCCACACAAAGGTTTGGTTTGTACCGAGAAGCAAGGCATATTGTTATTTTTCCTGAAGAGATTTGTCAATCAAGAAAAGGGTTGAATTTTTAAATAACTTTAGTTTTAAAACCATAGTTTAAACATGAAGAACAGCCAGG
>DASPRG010000110.1:0-25898 GCA_035624555.1 Thermodesulfovibrionales bacterium | reverse complement strand
GTATATGCTGCCAATGTCAAATAAAAATGCCCTCTTTTCTCTCATAATTCTGATAAAGAGGGAAGGGTCTTCAAAAGGGCTATTGACCAGCCTGTGAATAAATGTAGGTTTCATGAGCTATTATATCTTATATTTTATTGTGATATAATAAACCCGAAACTAATATAAACGTAATAAATAGCGTGTCATTGCGAGGAGCGGAGCGACGAAGCAATCCAGCTTTCTGAGATTGCTTCGCAGTCGCTCGCAATGACAATGTAAGAATATTTAATGCGTTTACTATAGTCGTAGAGCGTAGAGCAAAGAGCATATAGCAGAGATGGAAAGTTTTTGTCCTTAGCTTTCTACACAAAGCTCTCAGCTTTCTTCTCAAGGTGCTCTTTGCTATTTAAGGAGGTTAATTGTCTGAGCTTAGAAGGGACCCCATAACTGGCCGCTGGGTTATCATCTCTGTAGAAAGAGGTAAGAGACCAACAGATTTTATTTCCCCTTCCTCCCAAAGAAAGAAGGGCGGGTTCTGCCCCTTCTGCCCTGGTAATGAATACACAACGCCACCAGAGATAATGGCTTTCAGACCTCCTAACACAAAGCCGAATACACCAGGGTGGAAACTGAGAGTCATGCCGAATAAATTCCCTGCCCTTGAGATTTATGGTGATCTGAATAAGATGGGGGAAGGAATCTTTGACAGGATGAATGGGATAGGTGCCCATGAAGTCATTGTGGAGACACCGGAACACTATCAATCTCTCGCAACACTGCCCCTGAAGACTGTTGAAGATGTATTATGGGCGTACTACCTGAGGCTCACGGACCTTAAAAAAGATGGGAGGTTCAAGTATGTGATGATATTCAAGAATGAAGGAGAGGTAGCAGGCGCATCCCTTGAACACACCCATTCCCAATTGATAGCGCTTCCCATTATCCCTAAACTGGTCAGGGAGGAAATAGAAGCAGCTGGTAAGTATTATGACTTTAAAGATAGGTGTATATTCTGTGATCTCATAACCCAGGAACTCGAGGACGGCAGGAGGATTATATATCAAAACGATGGTTATGTTGCCATTGCGCCCTATGCATCAAGGTCACCCTTTGAAACATGGATTCTCCCGAAGGCGCACGAGCCTCATTTCTACCCACCGAGAGAGAGTTTCTCTGGTTTTGCAGATATCCTCCAGAGGGTTTTGAAGCAGATGGACAGGATACTCGATATACCTCCTTATAATTTTTTGATCCACACGTCTATTCTCCGTGATGGAATGAATGAGTATTATCACTGGCATCTGGAACTCCTTCCAAAACTTACAAAGATTGCAGGTTTCGAGTGGGGCTCGGGATTTTACATTAATCCTACACCACCTGAAGAAGCAGCAAGGTTTATGAGGGAAGCAAAGGTATGAAGATACTGATTGCAGCTCCTGAAGCAGTACCCTATGCTAAGACCGGGGGACTCGCAGATGTTACCGGTACCCTTCTCAAGGAGTACAAGGGGATGAATAAAGAAGCATATATTATCCTGCCTCTCTATAAGAGGATAAAGAAAGGAAATATGACCCTGACAGACATGGGTTTAAAGATAAAGGTTCCTGTTGGCGAAAGAGAGATAGAGGGGAGGCTGTTTCGTGACAGATCTTCAACCTATTTTATCGAATGTGATGAGTTTTTCGATAGAGAGGAATTATATGGTACACCCCAGGGAGATTATATTGATAACGCATCCCGATTCATATTTTTCTCAAGAGGGGTACTTGAGACATGCAGAACACTCAACTTCAGACCTGATGTAATTCATTGTCATGACTGGCAGACAGGTCTTATCCCTTTATACCTCAAGACGGTATATTTTGATAAATTTTTTAAAGATACAGCTTCCTTACTAACCATACACAACCTGGGGTATCAGGGACTTTTTTCATCTTCTGAAATGCCCCTTACTGGTCTTGGGCGGGAGCTTTTCAGCCCTGAAGGGATAGAGTTTTATGGGGCAATAAACTTTCTCAAGGCAGGTCTCATATCCGCAGATGTACTTACGACGGTGAGTGATACATACGCAAAGGAGATCCTCCAGAAAGAATTTGGTTTCGGTCTCGAAGGCGTTTTGCAGAAGAGGAAGAAGGACCTCTATGGTGTCATCAATGGAATAGATTATCATGAGTGGGACCCGTCAAGAGATGAATTTATACCAAAAAAGTTTAGCACTGATGACCTTCGTGATAGGGTCGAGTGTAAGAGGCGTCTTGTAAAAGAGGTATTACTTGATAATGCAGACAGGCCCCTTATAGGAATAGTAGGGCGGCTCTCTGCACAGAAGGGTTTTGACCTTGTTCTTCAATCCCTTGAGGAATTCATATCTTTAGGGGTAAACCTTGTTCTTTTGGGTAAAGGAGATGCGTCATTCCAAGATGGTTTTTCAAAGGCTGCTCGTAAATACAAAGGGAGGGTCTCTGTCACCATCGGCTTTGAGGAACCCCTTGCCCACAAGATTTATGCTGGCTCAGACTTCTTTCTCATACCCTCGAAATATGAGCCATGCGGACTCGGCCAACTTATTTCAATGAGATATGGCTGTATCCCGATAGGAAGAAAGACAGGTGGTATTGCAGATACAGTACAAGACTATAACCCTTTGGCCTCAAAGGGAACAGGATTCCTTTTTTTTGACTTCACACCATCTGCTATGCAGGATACAGTAAAAAGGGCACTATGCCTTTATACTGACGGGGATAAAATGCAGAAAGTAATCAGAGATGCTATGAAGAGGGACTTTTCCTGGAAGAGATCAGCAGAAAGATACATCGAACTCTATGATTATGCTGTCAAAAAGAAAAAAGGTGCAGTTTAGGAAAGGTTTGTGGTGGATAATCGTCAAGCTCCAGAAGTAAAGGAAAATCTCGAAGGCATTATTGAAAACTTCCCTGATGCTATAGTCACCTTTGACCTGGATGGGATTGTTACATCGTGGAACAAAGGTGCAGAGAAGATGTACGGCTTTACAAAGGAAGAGGCAGTAGGCAGATTTTTGCCTTTTGTCCCGGGATTCCTTGTGGTGGCTGAAAAGGAAAAAATCGATAGAATAAAGGATGGAGATATCCTGAAGGATTATGAAACTGTCAGACAGAAAAAAGATGGAACGATCCTGGATGCAAGTCTTACTCTTTCTCCAATAAAAGATGCAGAGGGAAAGACTGTAGGCGCTATCTGCATCTCGAGGGATATCTCTGAGAAAAAGCGCATTGAGAAAGAACTGGTCAAGAGAAATCAGGAACTCTCAAGACTTTTCTTTATCAGTTCAGCGATGAGAGGCACTATTGAACTCGACAGGCTTTTGAGAATGATTCTTACTGCCGTAACCATGAGCGACGGTCTTGGCTTTAACCGTGCAATTCTCTTTCTTGTTGATGATGATAAAGGTTGTTTGAAAGGGGCTCTTGGAGTTGGACCTGCGAGTTCTGAAGAGGCATTCCAGATATGGAGCAGGCTTTCCCTGGAGAAAAAAACCCTGTCAGACATAATCCGGGATATAGAAACTGGACCATTGCGGAAGGAATCATTTCTTGATAAGCTCAGCCTAAGTATTGAAATACCTCTATCAGAGGAAACAATCTTGGCAAAGACTGTTAAAGAGAAGAGACCCTTTAATGTCCAGAATGTAAACGGAGAGCCGCTCTCGGACGTTATCCTATCTCAGCAAGTAGGTACTCAGGCTTATGCGGTTGCACCTCTGGTATCGAGGGATAAGGTGATCGGTGTTATCTGGGTTGACAACCAGTTCAACAAGAGACCTATCCTTGAGGAAGATATGAGGTTTTTGAGTGCCTTTTCAAACCAGGTAGCCAGTGTTGTAGAGAGTGCAAGGCTCTTCGAGCAGATTGCCCTCGCTGAGCAGGAGCTTGAAAATATATTCGAGTCCATATCAGACAAGGTCTTTTTTACTACCAAGGACTATGTCATTAGAAAGATTAATAAAGCTGTGAGTGAGAGGTTAGGTAAGGCGCCTGAAGAGATCATTGGGAAGAAGTGTTATGAGGTATTCCATAATAGAAAAGAACCCAGGCGGAGGTGCCCTCATCATAAAACTATCGCTGCAAAAAAGCCTTTTGCAGGAGAACTCGAGGAACCCTATCTCGGAGGGACCTTCCTTACCTCAAGCTCTCCGATATTTGATAGTACCGGGGAATTCATAGGTACCGTTAATGTGATGAGAGATATAACAGATATTAAGACATTACAGCAGCAACTTGTTATGAAACAGAGGATGGCGGCACTCGGAGAAGTTGCGGCGAGGGTAGCTCATGATATCAGAAATCCTCTTGTTTCTATTGGTGGATTTGCAAGGAGACTCGAAAAGAGTTTAGAGGGAGATCTCAAGGATTATGCAGCGATCATTTCCGGAGAAGTCGCAGGGCTCGAGAAGATACTCGGTGAGATTCTCGCCTATGTAAGAGGGGTAAGTCTTGAAAAGCATATGGTTAATATTGATTCTCTTATAGATGAAGTCACTGATGTGATGAAATCCGAGCTTGATGAAAAGCGGATAGTCCTCCTAAAAGACCTTCATGCATCTTCTGAAGTACATGTAGACCCAGGAAATATCAGAGAGGCCTTGCTCAATATCCTTTCAAACGCTATTCATGCTATCGGAAACGATGGCACAATTGTTGTTAAAACATATTTGAAGAAAGGCTATACTGTTGTTGAGATAAAAGACACAGGTTGCGGTATATCAGATGAAGTATTGCCTTTTATTTTTGACCCATTTTTTACCACGAAAGGTTCTGGAAACACCGGTCTTGGACTTACGATTACACACAAGATTATAGAAAAGCATGATGGAAGGATTGAGGTTGAAAGTAAACCTCACGTGGGAAGTACCTTCAAGGTCTTCCTGCCTTTTAAAAGTGAGAAGTGAATGGGGGAGCAAAATGAAGATACTTGTTGTTGATGATGACTTGCATATCCAGAGGCTCTACAAGGAAGAGCTCACTGAGGAGGGTTATGAAATTGTTGTTGCAGCTAATGGAGCTGAGGCAATGGAGATGTTCGAGAAAGAAAATCCTGACCTTGTTACGCTCGATATACGATTGCCCGATGTCGACGGTATTCATCTCCTGAGACAGATGAAGGAGAAGAAACCGAAGTTGCCCATCATTATGTCTACGGCTTACGATTACAGGGACGATTTTTCTGTATGGGCATCAGAGGCCTACATTGTCAAGTCATCAGACCTTGCTGAACTTAAGTCCATGATCAAAAAGTTGCTCAGCTAAGGAATAATGTACCGAGAGATCTATCTTGAAGGCACGCCCTTAAAGGTATCGATCCCGATATAAATCGGGATTCACAACATCTGCATAATGCAAATACATTATGCGGGTTAAAGGAGACCTTTTATCCTCCGTCTATGGTGTCTTCCCCGATAACTCTTTTTGCCCCTATAAATCTCTTGAAATAGTAAGGTTCCATGAGACTATTTATCGTAACCCTTTTTCCTTTTGAAGAAGCATGAATAAAAAGGTTATCTCCGAGGTAGATCCCTACATGGGAAGGGAAGGGTGCATATGTCCTGAAGAATACAAGATCACCTATGGATAGCTCTGCACTATTGATAAAGATGCCTTCATGGAATTGCTCTCTCGCTGAACGTGGTAGGTTTACTCCTATCATACCATAAACCTTCTGAACAAATGCTGAGCAGTCAATGCCGAGAAGACTGTTTCCACCGAACCGGTAAGGGATATTGATGAATTTTCTTGCAAAAAGGATGAGCTTATCTTTTAAACTGGTTTCTTCAGATTCGGTGACACCCTGGATTTCTTTGTCTATTTGCGCCTGTGACAGTATCGCCTCATAGTTTGACGTTGTTGTTTCATCTGGTTCTGCCTGGGGCTCAAGAAAAAGTTTCTGGCCTGGTTTCAAGATATCTGTTTCAAGATCATTCATGCCTTTTAGTTCATCTACATCTATATCAAATTTTCTGGCAATCTTATAAATGTTATCGCCTTTCTGTACTGTATATGTCCTCGGTCCTGTCCGTTTGACAATGAGTTGCTGGCCAGGTTTTAGTTTTGTTGACCTGAGGTCATTCATTTCTCTGATCTCGGTAACAGGGACGGAAAACTTCTTTGATATAGTTAACAGGGTGTCACCTTTTCTTACTGTATAATGATAAGGTTCATCTTCAGCATTACGAACTGAAGCTTTATCTTCAGTGTTTGGTTTTGACGAATTATGCTTTACGCTTGATATTTGAAGAGTTGTCTCTTGCTTTTTGTCTTTTGTAGGAATAATTATTTCTGTTCCTGGTTTAAGGCGAGATGATATAAGTTCGTTATTGTTCTTTATTTCTCTGATTGAAACCTTGAATTTTTTCGATATCTTGTAAAGACTGTCCCCTTTTTTAATGACGTACGTTGTGTCTGCAAACGTGTAGGCAGGAAGGAGAAGGGAACATGTTAAGAGTAAGATCGATAAAAAAAATCTTCTCATAATAATACCCCCTAAAATTAAGCTGCCTCTTCTCTCACGAGGTCTTTAAGGGTCGGCAGCTCTGTAAGATCTTTTAAACCAAAATATTGCAAAAATTCTTTTGTTGTCCCATAGAGAAATGGCCTGCCCGGTGCCTCTTTACGACCTATTACCTTTATCAATCTCTTTTCAAGAAGGGTCCTGATGGCACTATCTGAATTGACACCTCTCAATTGTTCGATCTCTGCCTTGATTAAGGGTTGCTTGTATGCAATGATGGAGAGGGTCTCAAGTGCAGGCATTGAGAGTCTGCTCGATAGCTGGGTATTCCTAAATTTTATTACCCATTCAGAATAACCAGGGTTCGTTACCATCTGGTAACCGTTAGCTATCTCAGCTATGAATAATCCTCTGTTTTGTTCCCTGTACTCAATAATGAGTTCGTCCATAAGCCTTTTTATTTCTGGCTCTGAAATGTCAATAACATCTTTTATAGTAGAAAGGGTTATTGGTTCTCCTGAAAGAAAAAGGAGAGCCTCCAGAACTGATTTCTTTTCTCTGTCTTCCATAAAGGCCGCACAGAGTATACCAGATAAAGGGAAAAGATTCAATTTTTTTTCTTCAGTGATTTCTATGGATATACCCTTACTAAACTTATGTGCTGATGAATAATATCTATTGTCTGCAAAATATTCTTACTCCTCTGTGATTCCTCTCACAATTCTCTAAGAACCCTTTTCTTCCTCTATGATTTCTCTGGCCTGCTTTTTCAAGCTCTTTCTATCGTATCCTTTCTTGCCCTTCTCAGTTGTAACAGGGTGACTACGGAGTTTTAACACTGCCTCAATAGGAAGGCGGGGCTTTGGTTTTTTCTTTTTCCGAGGTTTTTTCATTAGGATAAATATACTTAAAAAGTTCTTAAATATAAAGCCTTGTTTATCGAGATTACCTTTACCTTTGCAAATAATCAGAAAGTGAGATAAAATTTTCAGAGGTTAAATATTTATCAATGGATAAAGTGGTAGGACTTACTCATCGAAGAGACTGAGATGAAAGATGAAAAAATAAGGATAGGTGTCTATATATGTGAATGTGGTCCTAATATTAAAGAGGCTATGGACGTCAACGAGATAGCAGAATTCATCCGAGGTTTTGAGAATGTGGTCTTGACCAAGCCTTTTCATCTCCTGTGTTCAGAAGAAGGCAAAACACTTATTGAAAAAGATATTAAGGAATATCAGTTAACGAATATAGTACTTGCCGCTTGTTCACCCAAGGAACACGAGATCACGTTTCGGAAAGTTCTTCGTAATGCAGGCCTCAACCCATTTCTGTTGCAGATTGCCAATATAAGAGAACAATGTGCCTGGGTGATTAAAGATAAGGCATTGGCGACTCAGAAAGCCAAGGCAATGATTGCTGCGGCAGTAAAAAGAGTTGCCTATCATGAACCTTTAGAAACGAAGGAGATACAATGCCATTCTGATGTTCTCGTTGTTGGGGCAGGTGTAGCTGGAATAAGTGCAGCGCTGACCCTCGCACAGAAGAACAGGAAGGTCTATCTTGTCGAAAAACTACCATGTATTGGAGGCAAGGTTGCCAGATATGAAAAGGTGTTCCCGAGTTTGGAGTGTGCCTCTTGTGTGCTTGATCCTCTCTTGGATGAGGTTTTACATAATGAGCATATAGAACTTATAGCATTCAGTGAAATAGAAGAAGTACTTGGATTTTACGGTAATTTTATCGTAAAGGTCAGAAAGAAAGCTCGATTTGTTGACAGCACAACCTGTATTGGCTGTGGTGCATGTTCTGAGGTCTGTCCTGTTAAGATAAAAAATGAATATAATGAAGGACTCGATAATCGGAAGGCAATTTATATTCCCTATCCTGGTGCTCTTCCTCATGTAGCAGTTATAGATGGGAAGCATTGTTTACATCTGCAAGGAAAAGAGTGTAATGCATGCCAGGATGCCTGTCCTTTTGGTTCTATTCGTTATGAAGATACTGATCAGATCCAGGAATTAGAAGTTGGTGCCATCGTCTTAGCTACAGGATTTGATGTCTTCGATCCCAAAAAAGTTTCCAGGTACGGATACGGTAAAATTAAAAATGTATATACCAGCCTCGAATTCGAAAGATTATTAAATTCAACTGGACCAACCGAAGGAAAGATTTTATTAAAAAATGGCCAGCCTCCCAAAAGGATTGGCCTCATTCATTGTGTAGGTTCCCGGACAAAAAAATATCATGAATACTGTTCTGGTATATGCTGTATGTATTCATTGAAATTTTCCCATCTGATCAAAGAGCAATTACCTGATAGTTCAATCACCGAATTTTACTCTGATTTTTGCCTGCCCGGCAGAGAATCTCAAAGTTTTTTTAAAAAACTTGCAGATAAAAAAGGAGTAAATTTTATTCAAGTAAAAAATATTGATTCAGTAGAGCTAAAGAAAAAAGACAACACGATTTTGGTGAAATATAGAGATATTAATGGCAAGATAAAAGGGCGCTCTTTCGATTTAGTAATTTTATCTGTTGCCCTTGAGGCGGCAAGGAATGCCAGAGAATTAGCCGAGATTTTTGATATATCACAAGATAAAGATGGGTTCTTTCTTGAGGAACATACAAATATTGCACCTGTCTCGACTTCCGTAGGAGGTATCTTTATCGCTGGATGTGCACATGGACCAAAAGATATTCAAGGTGCGGTAGCAGAAGGTCAGGCTGCAGCAGGCAGGATACTCTCCAAACTTATACCCGGTGAGAAGTTATCGCTTGAGCCCATAACTGCTGAGGTTGATGAAGATCTCTGCTCAGGATGTAAGACATGCATCAGCCTGTGTCCTTATAAGGCTCTAACCTATGACCAAAAGAAAAAAACTGTTTCAGTTAATGAGGTCTTATGCAGAGGTTGTGGTATTTGTGTGGCTACCTGCCCGGGTGCTGCGATCAAGGCCAGACACTTCACTGATAAACAGATTGTGGCTGAGATAAAAGGATTATTACAGAGATGAATAGTTTTGAACCAAAAATTATAGCCTTTCTCTGTAACTGGTGTTCTTATGAATGTGCAGATTCTGTTGGTAGGGCACAAAAGGAGTATCCCTCAAACCTGAGGGTTGTTCGAGTTATGTGTAGCGGAAGAGTTGATCCTCAGTTTGTGATAAAGGCATTCAAGGAGGATGCTGAGGGAATAATGATTTTAGGCTGTCATGCTGGTGAGTGTCACTACAAAGAAGGAAATTATCAAGCCCTTAGAAGATATATCCTCTTAAAAAAGATGCTTGCGCAATTTGGTATAGAGGGAGGAAGGTTGAGGTTACATTGGGTTTCTGCTAGCGAAGGCGATAAGTTTGTTACGATTGTTTCGGAAATGGTCAGGGATTTGAAGAAACTCGGTCCTTTATTATTAAGGGACATGGAGAGATAATGGAAAGACCTAAGATTGCACTCTATTGGTGTTCAAGCTGTGGAGGCTGCGAAGAGTCAGTCCTGGATCTGTCTGAGAATATATTAAAAATAACAGAATCAGCTGATATCGTTTTTTGGCCTGTGGCTTTAGATACCAAATATGAAGAGGTCAATCGGATGAAAGATGGCGAAATTGCTGCATGTCTTATAAATGGGTCGATCAGGATGGATGAACATGAGTATATGGCACAACTGCTAAGAAAGAAGTCGAGAATAGTTATCGCCCATGGCTCCTGTGCATATATTGGCGGAATATATGGACTCGCTAATTTCTATAAGAGAGAAGAGTGTTTAAATAGAGCTTATAAAGAGGTTCCCAGCGTGAAAAATCCTGAAGGGATACTGCCTCAGGCACAATCAAGGGATGGTGAAGTTGAAATAGAATTGTCAGGATTTCATGATTTAGTAAAACCTTTAAATCATGTGATTGAAGTTGATTATTATATCCCTGGATGCCCTCCCAACCCAGAAAATGTTTTTGAGGCCATAATGTCAGTTTTACAAAATAGAACTCTACCTAAAGGAAATGTCTTTGCAGATCAAAAGGCCCTTTGTGCTACCTGTTCAAGAAGAGATACAAAACCAGAGAAAGCTGTTATTAAAGAGATTAAGAGACTTCATGAATGGCAGTGGGATCCGGAGAAGTGTTTTTTAGCGCAGGATATGATATGCCTTGGACCCGCAACAAGAGGAGGTTGCGGGGAAAGATGTATAAAGGCAAATATGCCATGCCGGGGATGTTACGGACCAACAGAAAATATCATTGACCAGGGTGGGAAGTTTTTATCTGCTTTAGCATCAATAATTGATTCAAAGGATAAGAGGGAAATTGAGAAAATAGCAGATTCAATTTTAGATATGGGAGGATTGTTTTACAGATACTGTCTGCCCTCTTCATTATTAGAAAAGAAGGTAAAAAGTTTAAGCTCATAGACAAGGTTTATATGCATAAAAGGATAACCATAGATCCAATAACAAGACTTGAAGGTCATGGTAAGATAAACATTTTCCTGGATGACAATGGTGAAGTCTACAGGACATACCTGAGTGTGCCTGAATTTAAAGCTTTTGAAAAATTCTGTGAGGGAAGACTTGCCGAAGAGATGCCTGCAATTACGCAGAAAATTTGTGGCGTGTGTCCAACTGCACATCACACAGCATCAAGTAAAGCACTGGATGACCTCTTCTCAGTAGAACCGCCAGGGGCAGCTAAAAAGGTGAGAGAACTCATGTATAACGCATTTATGTTCGAAGACCATCTCCTCCATTTTTATTTTTTAGGTGGACCGGACTTTATCGTTGGGCTGGATGCACCTAAAGAAAAAAGAAATGTCTTTGGGGTAAAAGATACAGTAGGAGTTGAGGTTGTAAAAAAGGTCATTGATATAAGGAAGAAGGCGAGGGGTTTGAATGCCATGATCAGCGGAAGTCCACTGTATCCTGTTTGTGGACTTCCCGGCGGTGTTTCAAGGGCATTGACAGAAGAAGACAGGATTCATATAAAGGATTTAACAAAAGATTTCATAACATTTGCAGAGTTTACGTTAAAGATATTTGACGATGTCTTTCTCAAAAATAAAGAGAATTTTGATTTAATGGTTAGTGATATTTACTATCACAGGACTTATTATCTGGGCCTGGTGGATGAAAATAATAAGGTGAACTTTTACGATGGGCAGATCAGAGTTGTTGGTCCAGATGGGAAAGAGGTCATGAAATTTGGATCAAAGGACTATCTGCAATATCTCCAGGAACGGGTTGAGCCATGGAGCTATATGAAGACACTCTATTTAAAAAATATCGGATGGAAAGGATTTGTTGATGGAAAAGAAAGTGGAATATATAGAGTGGGTCCCCTTGCCCGTCTGAATGCCTCTGAAGGGATGGCTACACCTCTTGCGCATGCCGAGCATGAAAGAATGTTCAGCACCTTAGGTGGCAAACCTGTTCACAACACGTTGGCCTATCACTGGGCAAGACTCATTGAGGTCTTATATGCAGCAGAGAGGATGGATGAGCTTGCCAGTGATCCCGAACTTACCAACCCTCAGGTAAGAAATATTCCTGATGATATCCGGAAGGAAGGTATCGGTGTTTGTGAAGCTCCGAGAGGGACGCTTCTGCATCATTATGTAACCGATAAAAAAGGGGTATTAAAAAAGGTCAACCTGCTCGTTGCTACACAGAACAATGCTGCAGGTATCTCTATGTCAATTGAAAAGGCTGCCCGGGCGATTATAAAGAATGGTAATGTCTCAGAAGGTGTACTTAATATGATAGAAATAGCATTCCGGGCCTATGACCCATGCCTTGCCTGCGCTACCCATATTCTTTCGAGAAACATAGCTTGCTCTTAACCCAAATCATGCAGACATTGTTCAAAAATTTATTTAACTCGATAATTTATTGGGAATATCTTTATTAGTTATATTCATAAAAATATTCCGTAAACCATCAGTTAAAGATAGACTAAAGTATCGAAAAATAAATTTTCTCGCAACATCTGCATGCTGTAAATACATTATACGGGTGAAACGAGTTCCCTGTGTTGTAGACAGGATGACAATTTCCGGACAGCCCCTTAAGTCCGCAGGAACAGATGTAAATAACAGGTGTTCAGAAAGAGAAAATTTCCCATTTCTTGTTTACACATACTGACAATATTTGTCATCATCTCTCATTTATCCCTCCTTGAGCTCAATTTCCTATTTAAAATCAACATGTTATATATAACTGTTATTGGCATAGAACATGCAAAATTTCTTTTGTGGTTTTAGAAAGAGATGATATGTACTTAAACAAAAGGAGGTTTTCAAAATGGCAGTAAAAGTTTTGGACACTATCGGTCTTAAGTGTCCTCAACCCGTTCTTAAAATAGCAGTAAAGGCTGCAGACATGAAAATTGGAGACATCCTGGAAATATTAGGTGATTGTCCAACCTTTGAAAGGGATGTTCGAGTATGGTGTGAACGACTCAATAAAATTCTTCTTTCCATAAAGAATGAAGGTGGATATCAAAAGAGGATACAGATACAGTTTTAAAAGCGGTCTAACCTCAGTCCTTATTGGGGAGGCAAGATGAGCAAGAAAGTAAAATGCTGGGACATTTTTACATGCAATGATGAGAAATGTCCTGTTTATGAGTTGAAGGAGCTGAGGTGCTGGCTTATCTCAGGAACTCATTGCCGGCAGGAGATACAGGGGAAGTTCCTCGAGAAGATGGAGATGTGCCTTAGTTGCGAGATATTTGAAGCGAATATGGATGTCGACGCAATGAGGGATACTCTCAATATAGTAGATAAACAATTCAAGGAGTTCAGATCGGCAATTATAGCAAGAGACCAAGAGCTTGAAAGCACAAGCATGGAATTGGCTCTTGGTCTATCCGAGGCATTCGAAGCATTAAATAAGGTTGCTACAGGAGATCCTCGAGCAAGAATATCAGAAGCTTCAGCAAATGAGCTGATTGGAAAGCTAAAACAAACAGTTAATAAGACAGCAGAAGGAATCGAGGCTGTTGTGAATCAGTCTCACGAATTTGCAATAGGTCTCGCTGAACACTTTGATGTGTTGAACAGGGTTTCAAAAGGAGAGCTTACTGCCCGAATCTCTGAAAGCTCTGAAGACGAGCTTTTGAAGGCATTGGGCAGGGTTACAAACCAGATGATTGAAAGTGTATCCAGAGAGATAAGCGAGCGAAAGCAAGCAGAGATTGCACTGCGGGAATCAAAGGAAGAGCTTCAGACAATATATGATGGAATGGTGGACGGGGTACTAATCGCCCTGACAGAAACCAAAAAGTTTATTCATGCAAATTCAGCAATTTGCAACATGCTGGGATACTCGGAAACCGAATTTTTGTCCATGACTGTAAATGATATTCATCCTCAAGACAAATTAGCTTATGTGATCGATAAGTTCACAGCAATGGCAGAAGGAAGAATTAGCCATGCAGAAGATCTTCCTTGTTTGCGAAAGGATGGCAGTATACTTTTCGTTGATCTTAGCACAAGATTAATTACTTACAAAGGACATTTATGCCTTGTTGGTTTCTTCCACGACCTCACCGAGCGCAAAAAGGCAGAGGAGGTGCTGCGAGAAAAAGAAGAACGAGAAGCACTCATCCTTTCCTCTCTACCAATGGCTTTTTACACTGCGCTGCCATCAGGAGACTTTAATTGGATATGGGTAAGCGAACAGATTGAACGAATCACAGGATTTACAGCCAGTAAATACTTAGAAGAAAAGCATTTCTGGACATCAAAAATTCATCCTGAAGACCGTGACGAGGTATTAAAGCAATGTAAAACAATCTATGATAAAGGCACAATTGCTATCGAATACCGCTGGCAGTGTTCTGATGGTTTATACCATTGGTTCAAAGACCAAGCGGTTCTCATAAGAGATGAGCAGGGTAATCCGAAGGAGATCATTGGAACATGGAGGGATGTCACCGAGCGCAAGCAGGCGGAGAAGAGTCTGCTGGATGAGAAAAACTTCTCTGATTCAATAATAAATAGTCTACCAGGAATCTTTTACCTTTTTGATGAAAATGGTCGTTTCTTGCGATGGAATCAGAATCTTGAAATTGTTACCGGGTATTCAGCAGAAGAGTTGTCAGAGATGAGACCACTTGATTTCTTTCAAGGTGCAGACAAAGAGTTGATCGAAGAGGCGATACGGGGAGTATTCATTGATGGTACATCTACTGCGGAAGCGAATTTGGTATCCAAAGACAGAAGACAGACTCCTTATTTCTTCAAGGGGATGCGATTTATTTCAAATGATGAAAATTATCTCGTCGGAGTAGGGATTAATATAACTGATCGCAAGCAAGCGGAAGAAAAAATCTGCAAACTGAATGAGGAACTTGAGCAACGTGTTGTTCAGCGTACTGCACAGCTTGAAGCTGCCAATAAAGAAATGGAATCTTTCAGTTATTCTGTCTCCCACGACTTACGTGCGCCAGTGCGAGCGATTGACGGATTCTCCCGCATCCTGCTGGAGGATTATGGCGATAAATATGATGCTGAGGGTAAACGTCTTCTGAATATCATTCGAAGCAATACGAAGAAGATGGGAGAACTGATTGATGACCTCCTTAACCTCTCGCGTTTAGGTCGCAAGGAGATAGAGCTATCAGATATTGATATGGATAAACTGGTAAAGGGGCTATTTGATGAACTCGGGCTTGCTACCAATAACGGGAAGGTACAATTTGACATTAAGCCTCTTCCTCATGCCCTTGGAGATGCAGGGATGATTCACCAGGTGTTTGCGAATCTTCTGCTCAATGCCATAAAATTCACGAAGCCCAAGGATGAAGCGATTATTGAAGTAGGCGGATACACTGAAAATTCAAAGAATGTTTACTATGTCAAAGACAATGGAGTGGGGTTTGATATGAAGTATAAGGATAAGCTATTTGGTGTTTTCCAGAGGCTTCATAGTGGAGATGAGTTTGAGGGAACGGGCATTGGACTTGCTATAGTACAGCGTATACTTAAACGACATGGTGGACGTGTATGGGCTGAAGGCAAGGTGAATGAAGGGGCAACATTTTATTTTGCATTGCCATTAAAGGAGGGTAGATAGAAATGGAGTCAAATGAAGTTGAAATTCTTTTAGTAGAAGATAATCCAAACGATGCCGAATTAGCAATAAGGGCATTGAAGGCACGCAACCTTGCGAACAAATTAATCTGGCTGAAGGACGGGGTAGAGGCGCTCGATTTTATTTTTGCACAGGGCCAGTATGCTGATCGGTCGGTTGAGGATGTTCCGAAGGTGGTATTGCTGGATTTAAAGCTTCCCAGGGTTAACGGATTAGAGGTATTAGAGAAAATCAAGTCAGATAAGCGGACAATGACAATTCCTGTTGTGGTATTAACGTCTTCTTCAGAGGAGCGTGACATTGTGACGAGTTACAATCTTGGGGTCAACAGCTACATATTAAAGCCTGTTGATTTTGACAAGTTTATCGATGCTGTAAAAGATGTTGGTCTCTATTGGATGCTTTTGAATAAGCCACCTCATTAATAAAGACAGCTAATTCGGTCATAAAAAAGGATGGCTATGGATAAAGAACTGAGAATACTGATACTTGAGGATAAAGATACTGATGCCGAGTTGATGGAGCGAGAATTACGCGAAGGAGGAATATCATTTTTCTCGAAGCGTGTAGAAACAAAAGAAGATTTCCTGAGAGAACTGAAAGTCTTTGCACCCCACTTAATCCTCTCCGATTATAAATTGCCTTCTTTCAATGGTTCTTCTGCTCTTACCGTTGCAAGACAAAAGTGTCCTGAAGTGCCTTTCGTCTTTGTTTCGGGCACAATCGGGGAAGAATTAGCAATTGAGACACTCAAGGAAGGTGCAACAGACTATGTCCTTAAAGATCGGTTGTCACGTCTTGTCCCAGCAGCTAAAAGGGCATTACGTGAAGCCGAGGAGCGGACTGCACGCAGACAGGCAGAAGAACAACTGAAGAAAAGGGTGAAAGAGCTTGAGGAGTTTTATGACATGGCAGTGAACAGGGAACTGAGGATGGTTGAACTGAAGGAGGAGATAGAGAGGCTGAAGGAAGAAATAAGAAATTTTAAAAGCCGTGAATTCTAAGCTTGTCATTGGTATTGCCTTTTCAGGATGACTTCCTTTCATAATCTGACCGCAGGACTATAATGGGGAATATTACAGAGATTGAGAATATGGGGCAAAAACTTGTTGAGAGCAGGAGTGCATTTTTCAACATGCTCAGAGACCTTGATTATTCTTATAGAGAGTTAAAAAATCTTTACGAGAGTCTCATCCTTTCTTTTGTTAATGCATTAGACGCAAAGAGCCCGTGGACAAAAGGCCATTCAGAGCGAGTCACAAATTATGCTGTAGCTACAGCTAAAGAGATGGGGTTAAAAGAGAAGGATGTAGATACCCTAAGGACAGCAGCCATCCTTCATGATATAGGAAAGATTGGAACCTATGAAGTAATCCTTGATAAGCCTGAAAGACTTAGCTTTGAAGAGTTGGCACTGATAAAGATGCATCCTGTAAAAGGTGAGGAGATTCTCAAACCCATAGGCCAGTTAAAGCATATCCTCCCAATCATAAGGTCACACCATGAAAGAATAGACGGAGAGGGGTATCCAGATGGACTGAAAGGTGATGAGATACCCCTTCTATCAGGAATAATCTCTGTGGCTGACTCTTTTGACTCCATGATGTCAGAACGGCCATATAAACAGAAGCTAAGAATAGATGATGCTCTATCAGAACTGAAAAGGTGTAGCGGGACTCAGTTTGACCCACAAGTAGTTGAAGCCTTTTCAAAAGCGATAGTGAAATATGTTTTATCTTAGCCCCGTGCATCCTGATGTACTGTCTCAGGAATAACTTTACACAACTGTCATTCCTGCGGAAGCAGGTCTACGACTCGTAGAGAATCCAGATCTATTGCTACTGGATTCCCGTTTTCACGGGAATGACGAAATAAAATAACTGTAAAGATTTGTTAGAAATAGTAACTGCAGTAAACGCACTAAATGTTTTTACATTGTCATTGCGAGCGACAGCGAAGCAATCTCATAAAAACTGGATTGCTTCGTCGCTCTGCTCCTCGCAATGACATGCTATTTATTACGTTTGTATTAATAGGCTTACATCTGACTTCCTACCTGTAATAGTTTCTTTCTAAACTTTAGATATCACACGCTCGCAATAATTGGGTAGTTTTTAAACTATGCGACTGCTATCAAAAAAACTTATAAATGTATTATCATTTTCTTCTTGAAGCCACTTTCTTTAATAGTCAAAATGGTGTAGATTATAACCAGCAATCTATCAGGTAAAATATCCTTACAACAAAGCAAAGGGAGGAAATGATATGGCAGTAGAACTTTTGGATACCAATGGTCTTAAGTGTCCTCAGCCGGTCCTCAAGATAGCAGTCAAAGCAGCAGACATGAAACTTGGAGATATCCTGGAGGTGGTAGGCGATTGCCCGACCTTTGAAAGGGATGTACGAGTATGGTGTGAACGCCTCAATAAAGTTCTCCTGTCCATAAAAAACGAAGGTGGATATAAAAAGAGGATTCAGATACAATTTTAAGAGGTATGAAATTCCAGTCTTAATAAAGAAGTAAAAGCATTCTGTGGTAAAACAAATGGGAAAAGTAAGGTGCTGGGAAATTTTTCAGTGTAAAGAGAAAGGATGCCCAGCCTATAAATCACGAAACCTCAGATGCTGGCTTTTTTCGGGAACCCATTGCCGAGATGAAATCCAGGACAAATTCATAGATAAGATAGAAATGTGCCTTGATTGTAAGCCATTCAAGAAGAATTTGGATATGCCCAGCATGAAAAATACTTGCAAGGTTTTTAATGTACAGTTAAAGGAATACAAACAGATTGTTGAAGATAGAGACAAGGAACTGGAAAATATTAGCATGGACCTGGCCGTAGGCTTATCTGAGGTTTTCGATGCATTAAAGAAGATTTCTTCCGGAGATCCTTTAGTTAGAATACCTGAGATTTCGAACATTGAATTAATTGCTAAACTAAAACATCTGGTTAATTTAACTGCACAGAATATCGAAGAAATTGTTGACCTCTCCCATGAGTTTGCCATAGGTCTTGCCGAGCATTTTGATGTGTTACACAAAGTCTCCCGAGGTGACTTCACAGCTCGAGTTTCTGATAGCTCTAAAGAAGAGCTTTTAAGAGCCTTAGGGAAAGTAACACACGAGATGATAGAAAGTGTATCCAGAGAAATTACTGATCGGAAAAGGGCAGAGGACCGTTTTAGACAGGTTGCTCAAAGTGGGGGTGTATGGATTTGGGAAGTAGATGGGAGTGGCTTGTACACGTATTCAAGCCGTGTTGTGGAAAAAATACTTGGCTACACTCGGGAAGAAATTGTGGGGAAGAAACATTTCTATGATTTCTTTGAGCCAGAAGTAATGGCGCAACTCAAAGAAGAAGTCTTTGGAGTTTTTTACAGGAAAGAAGACTTTAAAAATTTCATTTATTCAAGTATACACAAAAATGGCCATATAGTTTTTCTTGAGTCAAGCGGAACCCCGGTTTTAGATGTGAGGGGAAATCTTCTCGGGTATCGAGGTGTGGATACAGACATCACGGAGCGGAAACTGGCAGAAGAGCACCTCAGGAAATCACTCAGGGAGAAGGAAATACTTCTGCGTGAACTCCACCACAGGACAAAAAACAACATGCAGGTAATTTCAAGCCTACTCGACCTTCATTCTATAAACATTGAGGATAAAAACATATTAAACATAATAAAAGAAGTTCAGCATAGAATCAAATCAATCGCTCTTGTCCATGAGAAACTTTATCAAGCGAAAGATTTATCCGATGTCAATCTCAAGGATTATATTATGGATTTTGCACATGCACTCCTGAAGAGTTATGAGGGAAGTCAAGGAAAGGTATACTTAAAAGTGGATGTTGATGATATTTTCCTCTCTCTGGATACCATTACTCCATGCGGAATGATAATCAGTGAACTGGTGTCCAATTCCATGAAATATGCTTTTCCAGATAGTAGAAAAGGTGAAATTACAATAGAATGTCATTCGGCAGACGACGGTGGAGTTGAACTCCGGATTAGCGATAACGGTATTGGCTTACCAGAGGGTATAGATTTTAGGAATACGAAATCCCTGGGCTTTAAACTTATTTGTAAATTAGCAGAAGACCAGCTTAGGGGAACAGTAGAAAAGGAAGGTGGAAAAGGAACGACTTTTCTGATAAAGTTTAGGGAAATCAAAAAGGGGAAAGTATTATAGAAAAATGAAAAAGACAAAGATTTTAATAGTCGAAGATGAAAGCATTACTGCTATGAACTTGCAGCATATACTAAAGCACTGGGGTTATGAAACGTGCGAATATGTCACATCAGGAACACTGGCGATTGAGAAAGCGGAATGTGAAAAACCGGACATCATTATATTAGATGTAAGCCTTAACAGTGAAATAAATGGAATAGAGACTGCCAGGCAGATACGCTCGCGTTTCTATACACCGGTCATCTTTATAACGGGGTATTCCGATAAGGAAACGATGAAACAAATAGAAGATACTGAGCCTGCTGGATGTTTTATCAAACCTCTTGATTTTGACAAATTGAAAATAACTCTTGACTCGATAGCGCATAAAAGTAGGAAAAAATTGGGGGCATAAAAAGGTATAAACAACCTAAATTTTCACTTCCTTTAGTTTTTTACTTCAACCCCAGCACATCCTGCATATCATAGAGGCCTGCAGGTTTTCCCGAGATCCAGAGGGCTGCCCTTAGGGCACCTCTCGCAAAGGTATCCCTGCTTGATACCTTATGAGTGATCTCGATCCTTTCGCCAAGACCTCCGAATATAACGGTATGCTCTCCTACGATGTCACCTGCCCGTATCGTCTGTATTCCGATTTCTTTTTTAGTTCTTTCCCCGATAAGCCCTTTCCTTGCATATACAGCAACCTCGTCGAGATTTCTTTTTGTAGCATCTGCAAGTACCTGGGCCATCTTAAGAGCTGTGCCACTCGGCGCATCCTTTTTCAGTCTGTGGTGTGCCTCGATGATCTCTATATCATATTCGTCATCTAAAACCCTTGCTATGTCTTGCAATACCCGTAGAAGGAGATTTACGCCTGTGCTCATATTGGATGCCATAACGCAGGGTATGCTTTTCATCGAAGCCCCTATCTCTTTCATATCATCCTTTGAGAATCCTGTTGTCCCGATCACCATTGCCTTACCTTTTTTCGATGAAAGCCTTACGTTTTCTTTAGTCGAGTTCGGGGTTGTAAAGTCAATAATTACATCTGCATTGTCAACAACCTCTTCAGGTGTATCTGAGAGTTTTATACCTATCTCGCCTATTCCGACTATTAATCCAATGTCCTTTCCAACTGCATGATGCCCCTTTTTTTCGAAGCCTCCTACGAGTTTCAAATCGGGGTATTCCCTCGAAAGCGCAATGATCCTGCTCCCCATTCTTCCTGCTGCCCCTGCAACTGCTATTCTCGTCATATAACCCTCCTTATTAGCAAAAAGCATTAAGCAAAGAGCTCAGAGTAATGAGCATAAAGCAAAGAGTTTTGTGTTTTTTGTACTTGCTCTTTGCAATATGCTTATAGCCCTTGCTTTATCTTTATTGCTCTCTACTTTTTTCTCTATGCTCATTGTTCTCTGCTCTCTGCTCTTCCTCAGCTTTTTCTCCTTCAATTCTGTATTCTTCTGATACCCATTTCCCAAGATCAATAAGCTTGCACTTTTCAGAGCAGAAAGGTTTCCAGGGGTTTTCCTCCCAAGTGGTTGTTTTCTTACAAGTGGGACAGATAATCTTCATGTACGACACATTATTTTTTCAAGTCCCACTTTTCTAAAGGGGGATGTAGGGGGATTACAAATTCTCATATTTCCTTTCGATAACTTCCTTGAAGATATTTAAAGACCTCTTTTCAGAAAACCTTAAAACTTTTTTATTTAAGTAATCTCCCCTGTCCCCTCTTTACAAAAGAGGGGAACAGATTTTCACAGTTTTATGCTACCCTCACATCGGTAAGCCGTGATAACTTTTTCCTCAAGAATTGTCCGGTATAGGAGTTGAGGTTCATGCTGACTTCCTCCGGCGTACCTTCTGCAACAACCCTTCCTCCTCCTTCTCCTCCTTCAGGCCCAAGGTCTACAATGTAATCAGCTGATTTTATCACATCAAGGTTGTGTTCTATGATGATAACCGTATTCCCTAAATCTATGAGTCTGTTTATTACTTTGAGCAATTTATGGATGTCAACAGAATGGAGTCCTGTTGTGGGTTCATCGAGGATGTAGAGAGTGGTGCCTGTTGATTTTTTCCCAAGCTCCTTCGAGAGCCTTACTCTCTGTGCCTCACCGCCTGAAAGTGTTGATGCAGGCTGCCCGAGTTGTACATATCCAAGTCCGACATCTTCGAGGACTTCAAGTCTTTGCCTTATAGGTGGGATAGACGAAAAAAATTGAAGCGTTTCAGATACAGTCATATCAAGCACTTCAGCAATATCTTTACCTCTATATCTGATTTCAAGGGTCTCCTTATTGTATCTTTTCCCCTTGCAGATATCGCAGGGTATATAAACAGGGGGGAGAAAGTGCATTTCTACTTTGATCAGTCCGTCTCCCCCGCAAGATTCGCATTTTCCTCCTGAGAGATTGAAACTGAACCGTGAAGGTGTGTAACCCCTTATCTTTGAATCAGTTACCTGTGAGAATAACTCTCTGATAAATGAGAAAACCCCTGTATAGGTTGCCGGGTTAGATCTGGGGGTTTTCCCAAGTGGTGATTGGTCAATATATATCACACGATCTATCTTATCCGTTCCTGTTATTTCTCTATATTTACCGGGTATCAATGTACTCCCATAGAGTTTCTTCAAAAGTGCTTTATAGAGTATCTCGAATACGAGAGTGCTTTTACCAGAACCCGAAACCCCTGTTATGCATGTAAAGGTCCCGAGGGGGATATTGACATTAATCTCCTTGAGATTAAATTCCTGAGCACCTATTATTCTGATAAAGTCATTTTGCTTTCTCCGCGCAAGAGGAGTATCTATTGATACTGACCCACTGAGGTATCTTCCTGTTATTGACTTTTCATCTTTTTCTATATCTTTGGGTTTTCCAGAGGCTACAACCCAGCCGCCATTGACTCCTGCACCCGGACCCATATCTACTACATGATCAGCCCACCGTATAGTCTCCTCGTCGTGCTCAACAACAATAACAGTATTACCGGCATCCTTTATGAATGAGAGATTTTCAAGGAGTTTTTTTGTATCCCTTGGATGCATCCCGATAGTTGGTTCATCGAGTACATAAAGGACCCCTGTTAAGGAAGAGCCCAGTTGTGATGCAAGCCTTATCCTCTGCGACTCTCCGCCCGCAAGTGTTAGGGATGACCTGTCGAGTGTTAGATAACCCAGTCCTACTCTCCTGAGGAAATTGAGCCTGTCTTTGACTTCTTTAAGAACACGTGATGCAATTGTCTGTTCTCTCTCCGTGAGCTTTAGATTGTTGATGAAAAGCAGCGCATTACTTACAGACATCCTCGCAAATTCCCCTATGTTTATATTCTGTATTTTTATGCTGAGCGCTTCCCTTCTCAATCTCAATCCATTACAAAGCCTGCATACTTTCTGATCTTCGAGCTCAACAGAGTCCTCTCGGAATCGAGTCGTACCGACCTCGAAATTCTCAAAACCAAGTCCCATACATTTCTGGCAGGCCCCCTGCTTACTGTTAAAGGAGAAAAACATGGGATTTATATCAGGGTAACTAATTCCACATTTCTGGCAGGCCATGGTTTTTGAAAACAGAATATCCCTGTTTTCGTCAATCAAATTTATTACAACAATATCCGAATACCTGAGGGATGTCTCGATTGCATCCTTTATCTGTCGTTCAATACCCAACTTCATAATAAGCCTGTCAATGACAATCTCTATGGTATGGCGCTTTTGCTTTTTGAGAGCGATATCCTGTGTCAGGTCCATCATTCTGCCATCTATCCTTGCTCGTATAAACCCCTCTCTTCTCATCTGCTGAAGCTCTTTTCTGTATTCGCCTTTTCTGTCCCTGACTATAGGTGCAAGGATTTGTAAGCGGCTGCCTTGGCGTAAGGACATAACAGATTTAATGATATCCTTGGATTCCTGTTTTGCTATAAGGGATCCGCAATTATAACAGTATGGCCTGCCTATTCTTGTATAGAGGACGCGCATATAGTTATATATCTCGGTGATGGTACCAACGGTTGAACGAGGACTCCTTATAACAGTCTTCTGGTCGATGGCAATAGATGGAGATAATCCCTCAATATAATCAATATCAGGTTTTCGGAGTTGCTCGAGGAATTGCCGTGCATAAGCTGAAAGACTTTCAACATAGCGCCTCTGCCCCTCTGCATAGATCGTATCAATAGCAAGAGATGATTTACCAGAACCTGATGGACCTGTTATGACCGTTATTGTATCTCTGGGGATGGATAGGTCGATATTCTTAAGATTATGCTCTCGTGCGCCCTTAATGATTATAGAGTCCTGCATTTTAGTATCTTTCAATATAACCTAAAACACGAGGTTAAGTTAATAGATCAAAGCGGTGCAAAAAATATTTATTTTTTTATGAGGTATGTTGTAATATAAACCATGAGAAAGATTTTTCTACTTATGTTTTTACTCCTCTTCCCGGCAATCTGCTATTCTCAACCTTCAATAATGTTTAATGCAGAAAGCTATGACTTTGGGACCATAACTCAAGGCGATAAAATCGAACATAGTTTTGATTTTAAAAACAACGGGAATGAAGAACTTGTGATCAACCGGCTGGCTCCTTCCTGAGGATGCGCAGCGGTGGTGGCTAGTTTGAGCCGTCTAAAGCCAGGAGAAGAAGGGAAGATTATTGCGACAGTTGATATAAAGGGTAAAATAGGTTTTATCTCGAAGACAGTGAGAGTTTTTACCAATGATCCTAAAAGACCTGTGGTTACCCTTAGTCTGAAAGCACTCATAAAAGCGCAACCTTCCTCCCCGCCACAGTCCACTTCTCCACTACAACCTACTTCTCCGCAACAGCCTGTTCCTCCTGAAAAGCCTACTACCCCGGCATTACCTCCTGCTCCATAATTACAACAGTCTATAGCATGGAATTCTCGTGGGCATTGCTTTCACTAATCGCAGCCTTTACACTTGCGACAAGTGATGCCTTTACCAAGAAAATCCTTGCCTCAAATAATGAGTATACTGTTGCGTGGCTGAGGCTCATCTTTTCTCTGCCTCTATTATTTGTAATCTTTTTTTTTATACCTATACCTAACCTTGATAAGGAATTCTATACCGCCTTTTTTCTTGCCTTGCCATTAGAGCTGTTATCAATAGTCATGTATATAAAGGCCCTGAGGGTTTCTCCGTTAAGCCTTAGCCTTCCTTTTCTCGCACTTACGCCTGTATTTCTTATCTTTGTTTCTTATGTCATACTCGGGGAAAAGGTCTCCTTTCAGGGTGCTATTGGTATTCTTTTTATTGCAGCAGGAAGCTATACCCTTAATATTAACAAAATAAGAGAAGGCATATTTGAGCCCATTAGGGCCATAATAAAAGAAAAAGGCTCTGTTTTGATGATAGGGGTTGCACTGATTTACAGTATTACCTCATCCCTCGGCAAAATGGCTATAAAGCATTCTTCACCTCTGTTTTTCGGGATTAGTTACTATACTGCACTTGCCCTCCTTTTTACTCCAATTGCTTTGTATAAAGGCAAAGAAATAAGAAGAGGAGCTGCTCTATCAGTCCTTCTGCCAGGTATCTTTTACTCTCTAATGGTGATATCCCATATGTTTGCAATTAGCCTTGCAAAGGTAGCCTATGTGATATCAGTAAAAAGGATGAGCCTTATTATAGGAGTCTTATATGGTTTCCTTTTTTTTAAGGAAAAGAATATACGAGAGAGGCTTTTCGGTGCAATGCTGATGTTTATTGGATTTGTGATGATTGTTACTGCAGCTTAGACTTCATAACCCAAAATAATGCAGACATTGCTCAAAAATTTATTTAACTCGATAATTTATTGGGAATATCTTTATTGGTTATATTCATAAAAATATTCCGATAACCATCATTTAAAATTACATTAAGGTATCGATAAATAAATTTTCTCACAACATCTGCATTATGTAAATACATTATTCGGGATAACGAAGTTCATTTTTAATGTATTTAAATTTTTGATAGTGATATAAAACCATTGATTTTTGCCATTAAATAGCATATCGTTATAAACGAAGTTCTTCGGACCTCTATTAAGGATAGAGACTCAATCTTAATGACATTCAATGAAGGGGGGGTATCATTATGAAAAAGGTAGTAGGTTCTTTTTTTGTTTTAGTTTTTCTTTTTGGGGTATGGGTTATACCT
>DASPRG010000085.1:0-11116 GCA_035624555.1 Thermodesulfovibrionales bacterium | reverse complement strand
CGATAGCGCGGGAAATATCAACTTTCATCTCATCGATGGTTCTCCTGGTGCTATTTATCATATCGGTGATTTCCACAAGGGCCTTGTTATCTTTATACAGGAAAAAGTTTTTTTCAGAGATCCTCATCTCAAGAAAAGATGCATTGAGGTCATCTGCTATTTCAACAAAGCGAAGTTTGGCAAGGACCCGATTCATGTCTTGAAAAGAAAAGAGTCCTATCAGGGCAATGAAGCAGACATAGAAAAAATAGGAAAGTATTATTTTATGTTCTACTTTCATCTGACCATTATTCCGGAACGGGACATCTTGGAATCTCAGCCTGCTCCTTTCTCACAGGCAGATACCATAAGACACCATCTACAACCATAATGACTCCAGCGATAACCAACATGGAATCGAAAAAAGTCAGAAGGCTTAGACCAAAATAGTGCATAAGTCCAAATCCGAGGGTAGAAAAGACAATACCCGTCCGGACAAATGAAAGACCAGTCCTCGCACGTGCATAAATTGTGCGGTAGCAAGAGGCGACGGTTCTTTGTGCAGCAAGCACATTTCTTTCTCGGGCAAGATGAATACGCTCTCTGCTGGCGGGAGTTGGATACATGATTGTACAGTGATTTGCCAGAAAGTCGCCGAGGCGCGCGAGCATTGTCTCTTTTTTCTCAAAGGATACAGGCGTATTATCAATAAAATGATAATTCTCAAGGAAATGCAGTGTTGCTGCCGTTACCTCAACAAGTGTCTGATGCCGAGGCGGCTTCATCCTGGACTTCCTTATCTTCAGATATCCGGACAATCCAAAAATGCTAACGAATAATCCCAGGGTTATCATACCCCAGTAACTGTATATTGATAGTACCCTCTGGGTGTGCATAAGGGTATCCGCAATGGCTATAATGCCAAGGCCGAGTCTAAGAAATGCCAGACTGGTTCTTCCCTTTGCAAGGTCATTTCTGTAACAGGCAAGTCTTGTTCTCCACTGAGCCATTGTATTGCGCCAGAATGCAAGGCCCGTTCTTTCAGTTCCAATAAGATGTCCAGGTTTGTCATGTAGAAAGTCCTGTATAAACCATGCAATATCTTCTCCGAGGGCTACGCGGAATTCATAACTTTCTGCCGTTATAACACTCCTAATTTCATCTAAAAGCGCAGGATCGTGCGGGTTGTTTGCTGCTATGACGACTGTTTCCCCATCCCTGATAATCGGAAACCATAGTCTCCTAAGAAGCATCTCTCGATCAAGCCTTGTTAATAGCTCAGGAGGTATCGGCATTCTCTCATCATATTCAATAAATGGGCACTGGTAATAATTAGAGATGGCCTGTAAAAGCTTACGCCTTGGGACTTTATAATCCCTTATGAGAATCCTCTCAAGGTCAATGCCCCGTGAAGTGCAAGCATATTTCGCCGAGTTTAGTTTTTCAGGGGTTAGAATGCCCCAATCAACCAACAGGTGGAATCTTTCTGTCACTAATTTATCAGACTCAATCATGGCTAAAAACCACCTTTTTCCATGACCTGACAGGCTTTCCGTAATCAGGGATCATGATTTCCATCTCGCCGAAGCAATAGGGAAACTGCTTTTTTATTTTTTCAGCAGGGAGATGCCAGTATAGCCCATCAGCAATAAACAGAAGTCCTATAAGAATGAGCGTAATATCAAAAATAGTCCAAGATATATTGCCAACGCCAAAATAAACCAGGAGACCCATGCCTACTGAGAAAATGCTCATGCCTGTCCGGATAAAAGACATTCCTGTCCTGGAACGTGCCATGATTGTACGAAGCCGTGCCATTACGTTTCTTCTTTCAGCAAGGACTGTCCTTTCAAGGGCCAAACCAGTCGTTGCCCAGATTCCCGGTGAATGAGACTGCTTTACTGGCGGGACAGAACCGCGGATATTCTCAATGCTCATTCTGTTATGCCCAGGCGGGAAAACAAAATCCCAGATATTTTTTTTATCCGCTGCCTTCTTGATCGATTCAAAGCACTCGATGCCTGAACTGCGTCCTGGTAAATACCAGTGAAACCCCTCCAGTGCCATTAAAACACCTATCAAAATAAGGGCAACATCGAATACGGTCCATGGCCCGGTGCGAAACTCTTTCAATCTTAACAAGGCTATCCCAATGCCGATAAAAGCAATTCCGGTACGTGTGAAAGCAAGACCTGTGCGGGCCCTGGCCATCATCGTCCTATGGCATGCAAGGGTAGTCCTCTCCTCGGCAAGATCGGTTCTATCGCTTGCAAGGAACCTGCGCCTCATGACCGGGGAGAGGTTGCTCCAATCGTTATATAGTTCTTCTGCGCCTCTAATAATTGCAGTGCGTTTAAAACATGGATTATTCCCCGGGTTGGAAATTTCAAGAATAGTCGTTCCTCCCGTGGGTTCTGTCGATGAGCAGTCCACCTTTTTTGATCCAGTTTTTCTGCCGGGTAAATACCATATAAGGCCATCGTAGGACATTACTACTCCGGCAATGAGGAAAGCAGCTTCAAGTATAGTCAAATACCCAAAACCAAAAATCCTGAAAAGAACTACCGCAATAGTAACAAAGGAAATTCCTGTACGAAGAAAGGCGAGGCCTGTCCTTCCCTTTGCCAGCGATGTCCTGTAACATGACAGCTTTGAGCGTCTTTCTGCAAGGAATGTCCTGACTAATGCAAGGGATGTCCTGCCGGCTGAGGCCGGAAACCCGGGATTTAAATCAAAGTTGTTTTCAATAATCCCGATAAGGTCATCTGGCAAAGCAATAAGGAAGCTAATCCGTTCAACTCCAAGCGTATTTTTAATATCCTCGATTATTAAAGTATCATACGGGTTATATACAATTACCTCAGCCTTATCCTGTTCTACTGATAAAGGAAACCAGAGATTTTGTATAAGCTTCTCTATCTTCAGCTGTTTTATGAGGAAATAAGAAGCGGTAATACTCTCGTCATATTCTACAAATGGAAAGCCATAATATTCAGAAAGGCAAAATAAAACTTCATGCTTAGGAATGCCTTTTTCTATAAATAATTCTTCAGGATATCTGTATGACTTCGCTGATTCCTCTATAATTGAATCTAACTCTGCTTCGGTAATGAAGCCCTTTGTTACCAGTCTTGTAAACTTTTCATTGAGCATACAACGCTGACCTTAAAATTTTTGTTTTTTTATTTTAGTTTATACAAAAAATGGCTACTTAGTAAAGAAAGGGCCGGTAATGTTTCCATCCTTAATCTGTGTAATGGCAGAATATGCATAATGATTTTATCGCGATCTTTAAAAATAGCTCATTTTAGAATTTATAAAGATTTACTATGAAATTCCCGAGTTAGTAATTTTCGGGTTTTCTTGTTATAGCTACAGTGTGATTTTCGTCACTGCCTTATAATCAATTTTCCTTTTAAATATTTCTGCTAAGAAAGGAACTATATGCCAGAATTTAAAAACCGTGAGGAATACGAGGAATGGAAAAATGAAAAAATAAAAAGTAATCTTGAAAAGTTACAGAGCGACAAAAAAGAACATGAAAAAGCAGGCAGAAAGTACAGTAGATCCGATAGTAACCAGGTCTCATTAAAAGGAACAGAAATGAGGTCCCTTGAAGAACTCTTCAGGGATTCATGGGAACTTTTCAAGGGTCGTTTCGTAACGCTCATTTCTTTGTATCTTCTTTCCGTAGTGTTTCTGTTTATCTTCTTAATAGTTTTTATCGGAATAGGTTATCTTCTTTCCACGGTTTTCCCTGAAAATAAAAATGTCATGATTGCAGGAGGAGTCTTGATCGGCATGATCCCAGGCTTTATGGCCATGTTTTGGGCTATTGCTGCATTCACAGGTGCTGTTGTTGATAAGACCCTCAGTGTAAAGGATGCCCTTGGAAAGGGATGGCAGAGAGCAGGTTCCTTTATGTGGCTTTCTTCACTACTTGGGTTTCTTATTACAGGTGGATTCCTTTTCTTAATCATACCCGGAGTTATATTTCTGGTTTGGTTTATCTTTGCCCAGTTTATCATCTTTGTTGAGGACGATAGGGGAATGAACGCTATCCTCAAAAGTAAGGAATACGTCAGGGGAAGATGGTTTGAGGTATTTCTCAGACTTCTTGTAATCTGGCTCGTCGCTGGTGGTCTAGGTATGGTGCCGATCATTGGACCTATACTGTCTCTTTTGTTTTTCCCCTTCACAATGATTTTCATCTACTTGGTTTATCAGGATCTGAGGGTATTAAAAGGAAAGGGGATGATATACCATCATTCCACAGGAGAAAAATTCAAATGGATTGGAGTTGGAACTCTTGGGTATATCGTTTTTTCTATAATTCTTATCGCTCTTATGGGTGCTATAATTACTATCCCTTTACTTATGTTTAAAGGGATGTTTTGCTCTCGACTTTCTCACTACTAAATATCTCTTTTGTGGTGTCTCCATTAGCGGGAGGATTAGCATGCTTTTAGCAAGATGCAGTCTGTTAGATAATGAAAAAGCAGGAGAGTTAAAGGCCCCCTGTAAATTTATCTACCACTTTCCCTTCATATTCTGGAATGTCATCGAGGTTAAAGGGTCTTCTTCTCATTATATTGAGTCTGAGAATTTTGAAATTGAGTTCCCTGATTTTTTTAAGCCTCTCTTTGTCATCATCAATGGTATTGATTAATGCAGACATATTTATCACCTCATTACGAAGTTCAAGCTCAGGTGGGATGCAGCCTGCATTCTTCAAAATTCTGTAGGCCATTCTCAGGTCCTCAGGAATCCATGTCTCATCCTCTAAATTGAAAGGCTTTCCCATTCCTTCAAGGTTTTCAAATTCGCCATTTTCCATAGCCTCTATGATGCGCCTTTCTGCAATTCTGGTGAAAATGTCCATAATTTTTTTTATCTTATCTCGAGCATTCTGTCAAGGGCCTTTTTCGCTGGCACTCTTATTTTCTCAGGTATTTTTATAAGATACGTATCTTCTTTTAAAGCCCTGAGCAGACTTTTTAGTGTGGTTTTCTTCATCTCAGGACATATCATGTCTTTCCTCAAAGGATGAAATATTTTATCAGGATTTTCTTTTTTCAAGCGATAAAGCAATCCTACTTCAGTGCCTACAATGAACTCTTTCTCAGAAGAGGCCTTAGCAAATCTCAACATTCCAGATGTACTCGTTACATGATCTGCCATCTCGAGTACCTCAAGCCTGCATTCTGGGTGTGCCATGAAAACTGCCTTTGGATGGTCTGTCCTTGCCTTTTTTACATCTTCTGGTTTTGCTCTTTCATGGACGTGGCAGAAGCCATCCCATGCAATAACCTCTTTTTTTGTATTTCTTGCTGCCCAGAATGAGAGGTTCTTGTCAGGTATGCATATTACCCTTTTATCAGGAAGCGAATCGACGACTTTAACAACATTAGCTGAGGTGCAGCAGATATCGCTCTCTGCCTTTACTTCAGCTGTTGTATTCACATATGCAACAACGGGCACTCCTGGATATCTCTTTTTTATATCCCTTAAAGTAAAATCCCGGGGGAAGACAAAATTAGGTGGATTGTCAAAACCAGGAAATTCTTTTCTTTCAGTTCTCGGCGAATCTACCCTTATCATATCTGCCATGGGACAGAGTGCATCCTTCTCTGTTGTGAGGACTATTTTATCGGGAGAGAGGATTGAAGCGCTTTCTGCCATAAAGGTAACACCTGCGAACAGAATAATATCGCAGTCTATAGTAGATGCAGTTCTTGAAAGCTCAAGAGAGTCACCCACAAAGTCTGCAATCTCCTGAACCTCATCTCTTTGGTAATTGTGGGAAAGTATGATTGCCCGTCGTTGTCCTTTTAGTTTGAGAATCTCTTCTTGAAGAAAGGTCTTATCATCAAGGGGCATTTAAAACCTGACGGCGTCTTTGAGTAAAAACGAGGAATTTGTAAAGAGAACGGTACCGTCATCCAAGTTGACTTTATAAATCGGTTCGGACCTTTTTTCTTTTCCAGTATTAGTTGCTGTTGGAGAATAGGGAGAATTTCCATGATAAAGGGCAAGGACTTTATTGACATACTGTTTCGTCTCCGTTATCGGAGGAATAACTCCAAATTTCTCAACCCACTTAGGTCCTGCATTGTATGCAGCAAGTGCAAGGGTCAATTCACCATTGAATCGTTCAAGGAGATATCTCAGGTATTTCACGCCACCCTCGATGTTCTCTTCAGGGTTAAAGGGATTGCGAACATTCATATCGTTTGCTGTAGAAGGCATAAGTTGCATGAGACCCATTGCACCTTTTCTCGAAACAGCCCTCTCATTCCAATTTGACTCTGTCTTTATTACAGCTTTAACAAGTAAGGGGTCTAGATTATATTTTGTTGCCTTCTCGTGTACAATGCTATGATAGTCAATAGTATCTTTATAATCTCTACTGTCAGATGATTGCTGGGATGAAGCTGTGCCTGCCTTTTCTTTAATGACAAGATCTGCCTTTTTACCAAACGGCAGATCTGTATAACAGACTATACCGTCTTCAGATACGTATTGATAGACATCAGCGTAAGAAAGAGAATGAAGAAATAATACAAGCCCGCATATAATAAGGATAAATTTCATTAAAAACATCATACCATTAAAAGCTTTGCCTGTCAATATCATTCACCTTTACATTGCTGAAATAGCATCTTTCATGCCGTGATCTTTATCACAGAAAAGATATTCATAAAAGAAAAACAAGAAAACGGAAAGGGGAAAATATAAAAGGAAACGGAAAAGGGAAGGGTAAAAAATTCTGAGAAGACTATACTCCCTTCCTCTCAGGGCTAAAAATATACTTGTGCATCTGAAGGTTCAACCTGGCTCGTAGTCTATCCTCAAGCATCCACTTTGCAAGATCTTCAGGAGGAAGGATTCCAAATGCAGGAGATAAGAGGAGGTGACACTTATCCATCAAACGATGCCTGTAAATTATCTCCTTTGACCATTCATAATCCATCCTGCTTGTGATCACGAATTTAATCTCGTCAGTATTTTTGATATTATTGAAATTCGAAAAATCCATCTCTCTACTCATATCGCTGCCGGGTGTCTTTATGTCGAGTATAACAACTGCTCTTCTGTCAATCTCCTTTATGCTCTTTGATCCATTCGTCTCTATTAATACTATATAGCCTTCATCAAGGAGCCTTTTGATGAGATGATAGATTTCAATTTGAAGAAGAGGTTCTCCCCCGGTGATCTCGACAAGGCCTATTTCAGAACGTCTTACTTCACCTATGATCTCGTCTTCTGAGAGTTCTTTACCACCATAGTACGCATATGTTGTATCGCAATAAGAACACCTGAGATTGCAGCCTGTTAGCCTTATGAAAATACATGGCATACCTGCATAACTTGATTCTCCCTGTATGCTCGTAAATATCTCACAGACCTTCACTTGAAAATGCCTTTCCCTAATTCATTTTTATTATACCATTCAGTCCGGGATACTATGGAAATATACTGATTTCATGCACACAGGTACACATAAGCCAGGATTTTTGCAATAGCTTGAGATGGCGATAAACTTTAGAACTTGAAGTATGAATTCAGTACCCTACCGTCTTTATCAAATACTACTTTTGCAACAAAGTGCTCTCCTGCCATAAATGAGTAGGCAAGTTCCCGCCAGATGACTATTGTCTTGTCCTTTTCGCTTCTGACCTGGGCATATGGATATTTCGCAAAGTAAAGAAAATTTTTAATAATCCTGGTCTCTTTTGAGCGTTCAATAAAAGGGTCGTTGTCTATCTTTCTGTATATCTCCTGGATGCATACCCTTTGTGTAAAAAGATCTGCGAACCCTACCTTTATTTCATTATCTGATCTCACGACAAACCACCATCTGAGGAAGTCATTGGGCAGTGGATACATCTCGTATGTATTGGCATCGATCCTTTCTTTCAAAAAATCTCTTGTTTTGCCTTGAAGATAATATCTGCCGCCTATGTAAGTTATCAGTAGAAATACTGTAATAAGTGCTATAGCAACAGTCCTTTTTTTATTAAACCTGCACAATAAGACAGATAAGAGTAGACCTATAGTAATATAGGGGTCTATGATGAATGTCAGGTCAAGAGAATACTGCTCCCAGTCAAGAGGTGAAAGAATTCTTGTTCCATACTGGTTTGTAAGGTCCATGAGAAGATGTACTGCATAGCCGAGGAAAGCTATAAAATAATAATATATAAAGCCTTTTCTGAGGCCAAAGATAAGCCCGATCATGAGAGGCACGAGGAACAGGAACAGTATACCATGTGTTATGCCTCTATGGTATCTGAGAAATATATCCATTCCCCAGAATCGTGTTATATAGTCAAAATCCGGTGCAATTGATGCAAAGAGCAATATCCAGAAGGCTGACTTTCGCCTGAAGCCGAGGTTGAAAATTGTTGCACCTGCAAGACTGTGTGTAATGGGGTCCATTTATTTGAATTATAACCCTTTTTATTGCAATTCTCTATGTAAAGCAACAGAGTAAAATAACGGAAGTTTTGGAGAGCTGAAGAGCTGAAGCATTTTTATCTTTGCACTTCTGTTCTTCATCTCTTTGACTCTTTAGAACTAGAGCACTTCAGAACTTCAGATTCTCTCAGGGTGAGGTAACCTGAAAAGATAATCAGCATACCACCGATAATTGAATTTATCCCTGGGACTTCATTCAAGAAAAATATACTGAAGATTATTGCACAAACTGGTTCAAGGTAACCAAGAACAGCTGCTTTGTTAGCAGCGACATGTTGGAGTCCTTTGTAATATAAGATGGGTGCAATTGTTGAATGTACTATCCCTATGATCAAAAAGCTCCATAAGGCATATATGGGGATTTCTCTTATAAAAGGTACAAGTAGTATTGCGATAAAAGCATTTGTGAAAAATGAAAGTACAAGTGGATGAAATTTCTGAGAGTGCATCCTCACGAAAATAATGATTATTGCATAAGCAAGTCCAGAGGCAAGACCAGCCATAATACCTTCCATTTGACTTCCCCTGAGTGAAAATCCATTAAGCATTACCCAGAGACCTATAGAGGCTATAATTATTACAAGAATAATCCTTTTTGTAATGATTTCTTTCAGAAATAGCGGTGCAAGAAAGGCGACGATTATAGGCGCTGTATAATGTGTAAGGACTGCATTTGCTACTGTGGTATGTTTGAATGCATAAAAGTAAGTGGATGTATTTAAAAATGAAACAAGGCCAAGTATCATGGGGTACTTGAGTCTCTTGATTTCAGGAATCTCTTTTCTATAAGATTTCCGGGATAAAAATATTCCCTGAACAATGATAGATATTACAAGGGAATAAAAGATAAGTATAGATATTGCAACACCTGATAGTCTTACGACTACTCCGAGAGAACTCCAAAGAAAAATAGCACTAAGAATGTAAAAATGCCCCATGGTTGTTTATTTATAATAATTTATATCTTTGTACATCAAGAGGGATATCGAAGAGGGATTAGTATCTTCGCTCATTCTCGTCCCGATAAGATCGGGACTCCGAGGCTTTTGCCTCTTGATTTTAATAAATATTATATGACTATCGGCAAAAGAAACCGCTCAGATACTAAATCCCTCTTCATTTTTAGTTTTATTATTAAAATGAAAAAATGTATTACTCAAGAGAGAGGGATTTTAAAGTATCCAGAACTTTCTTTCTGATTTTTGACGGTGGTTCAAGCTTTATGAGGTATTTCCCCTTGTCGAGAACGGGTACGAGGACATCCTCAAATTTCTGTCCGCAAGAGCTGAAGTGCTGTTTTTTATCATTAGGTACAATCCTTCTTTCTCCACACTTGCGGCATACGAGAACCCTTTTACTTCCTGACCATTTTCCCCTTTTAGCCTTTGGCTTCCCTTCAACCTCCATGATATCCATAGCATAATCAACAACAGGCGCATTGCTTATGGATGTGCCGATACCGTATCCATCAACAACTGTGTTCAAGACAGGCACATCCTCTTCTTTTATTCCTCCGCTTACATAGAACTTTATATGTTTATATCCTCTCATATCCAGCTCCCACCTACATTCTTCAATGAGCCTATAGAAGTTGCCTCTCCTTGATGAGGGTGTATCAAATCTAACGGCGAATAGTTTTTTGCCGAGGGCTTTGGCTACATTGAGACACTCAAACTTTTCATCGAGAAATGTATCGATGAGGGCAACTCTCTTTAATTTTGGCTCTAAAACCTCATCATAGGCCTTCAAAGCCTCAACTGTTGAACCAAAGCATATGATCAAGGCATGTGGCATGGTACCCACAGGGTCTTCACCGATTAATTCTCCGGATTTGACAACAGAAACACCATCACATCCCCCAATATATGCATTCCTTTCGATCATTGGAGCAAGGATAGGATGCATCCTGCGAGCACCAAAGCTGACAACAATATTATCACCGGCCAGTTTTTTAAACCTTGCAGCCTTTGTTGCAACCCCTGATGCCTGACATATTAAACCCAGGATGGCAGTCTCATAAACACAAAAATCCTGGTATCTACCTTCTATCTCCATCACAGGCTCGTAGGGATAAAATACTGATCCTTCTCTAAGCGCCCTGACGCTGACTGGCAAGTGCTTCATTAAATACATAGCCTCTTCAAGACCGGCAAATAAAGCCCAGGGCCAGTTCTCGGGAAGGCTTTTAGCAATGAATTCAGCCCTGACAACTGGATTCATCCCTTTTGCCTTGAGTATCTTTAATGTCCTTTCAAAATATACATCTGTAATCTTTCCCTCAATAATTTCCTTCGGGTGGGCTGTATGGAACATAACTATTCCTCCTATTAATGAAGTTTAGACAGGAGCTGTTTTGCTGCTCTTATTAAGATTCTTATGATAATACATACAATGATTGAAAAATCCCTCCTAACCTCCCTTTGCCAAAGGGAGGTATCACCCCTCTTTGGAAAAGAGGGGTAAGGGGAGATTTTTTTGATTAATGTCTATACAATTATGAAAACTTAATAAGTGTGAAATAGTATATCATTTCCGAAGATCCCTCAACATATTTGAAAGCAGCAAATCTTTTGAAACCTCCCCTGAGCCTCTCCTTACCAAGGAGGGTAATAAAGGGGAGGTTGAAAAATTAATATCATATCAGCAAACATAAAAC
>DASPRG010000075.1:0-4052 GCA_035624555.1 Thermodesulfovibrionales bacterium | reverse complement strand
CCACTGGCTACAGCTTACTATATATGTGAAGGCATGGGCTGGGAGTCAGGTGTAAACAAAACATTCAACGAAGCCCCTCAGTTCATGTGGCTTTATACTATTTTGATTGCCGCTGGTTCTTTAATAATCCTGATCCCGAATGTTCCACTAATATCTATTATGTGGATTTCACAGGTGATAAATGGCGTCATGCTGCCTTTTGTCTTGATTTTTATGATCTCGTTGATAAATAAAAAAGAATTAATGGAAGACTATACAAATAGTAAAACATTCAACAGAATTGCATGGACAACAACGATGATAATGATAGTTCTGACAATGATGTTTGTAGTGTCAATGTTTGTTTAGAATAAATTGGCAGGAGAGATAGAATGGTTAAAACTATAGAATGGATTGATGGAAAGGTAGTCATCCTTGACCAATCGAAGCTTCCCTCTGAGGTCACCTTTATTGAGTGCACTGATTATCAGATGGTCGCAGAATGCATCAGAACCATGAAAATAAGGGGAGCACCTGCCATAGGCATAGCAGCAGCTATGGGCATAGCTCTCGGGGCACAGGACATAAAGGCAGGGAATGTTAGTGGTTTTATGAATGCCCTTGAGCCCATTTTCCATGAAATGCTTTCCACACGACCCACAGCAGTGAATATAAGATGGGCAGTGGAAAGAGTAAGAAACTTCCTGAAGAAAAGAAGAGATGAATCAGTGGACAGATTAAAAGAACTCCTCATAGAAGAAGCAAAGAGGGTACTCGAGGAGGACATAGAAGTAAACAGGGCAATCGGTAAGTGGGGTGCTGAATTTATAAACGATGGCAACACTATCCTCACCCATTGCAATGCGGGGGCACTCGCAACAGGAGGATATGGCACAGCAACAGCACCAATGTTTGTTGCGCGAGAGCAGGGTAAACGTTTTGAGGTCTTCGCCGATGAGACAAGACCTGTGCTTCAGGGTGCAAGGTTAACAGCATGGGAACTTATGCAGGAGGGAATACCCGTTACCCTTATTCCTGACAGCGCAGCAGGCGCCTTTATGAAGATGGGGAAGATAGACCTCGTTATTGTTGGCACAGACAGGACAGCACGAAATGGTGATGTAGCAAATAAAATAGGGACATATACACTTGCCATTCTCTGTAAGGAGCACAAGATTCCTTTCTATGTTGCTGCTCCTTTGAGCAGCATTGATTTTTCTATTTCGACCGGGAAAAAGATTCCCATAGAAGAGAGAAGTTGTGATGAGGTTACCCATATATTGGGCAAGTATCAGATTGCACCTGATGGTGTAAAGGCGAGAAACCTTGCCTTTGATGTTACTCCTCACAAATATATAACCGCCATAATTACGGAAAAGGGTCCTTTTAAGCCAAAGGATTTAAAGAAGCTGATGAAGAATGATGTAAACCTCGAGGAATTCAGGCTTAAGCCTTCCTTATGATCTTTTCAGAGAGCAGGATCACATATCTTGAAGTTTTTAGTCCATTAAAATAGATAAAGCTAACAAATACTATAACATTAGGCAACAGAGTATCAGCATGCTCGTTCAGGATGGCACTTTAACCATATTGGATAAAAATGATATATCAGAGTATCATACTGAATATTTGATGAGTCCAGTAATTGATTCCCCCGGAGTAATTGACGGTTACGTCTTTAAGTTTTATTATTACTATTATATGTTTCAAAAGAGTTTTTCCGATCTTACCGTAATATAATGGAAAAAGAAGATTTTAGAAAAATCACACCAAAACCACAAAAAGAACTGAGCACGAACATAATTATTGGTGGGAGGAAGTACCTCGTGATGACAGAAGACTTTGGAGTCGAAAAGCACCTCATAATCACAAGGGTTTACCTTGGAGGGGAGATTATCTCAACAAAAAAGACGGACTATAAAAATATTCTGAACACCCCCTACCAGGAGAAACTACTCAAAACACTTATGCAAGATCAGCATGAGAAAGCTGCGAACGCACTCAGAGCAGAGAAAGCGAAAGAAATAAAGAGCCTTTCGGATTACCTTGACGAAATAAAAACTTTGCTTCAGAGAAAGAACCATATGAGCGCCCTAAAACTGCTTTCAACTGCCCTTGATGACCACCCCAATGATCCCTTTCTCCTTTCTTATTATGGCTGTCTCGATGCTATCCTTAACAAAAACTACAAACAGGGGATAGACATCTGTTTAAAGGCACTGGAGAAACTGAAAGGGAAGATACCTTTCGGCCAGGAATTTTTCTTCCCTGTCTTCTATCTCAACCTCGGGAGGACTTACCTTGCAGCAGGAAAGAAAAAAGAGGCCTTTAACGCATTCTATAAAGGGCTCACTTATGACCACGAAAACAAAGATCTCCTTCGGGAGATCAAAAAACTTGGTATGCGAAGAAAGCCCGTCGTGCGCTTCCTTCCAAGGTCACACCCAATAAACAAATACGTCGGCATAATACTCCATAAATTAAAGAGTACTTAAGGCCTCTTTTATCCAAAGCAGCAGTTCTTCTGTGGGTTAAGAATTAAGAATAGAGATTAGATTGAGAACTTTTTTTAAAGAGAGTTTTTCATTAAGTTTCATTAAAAGGTGGTTTATATTTTAGAGTCCCCTCCCGTCAAGGGAGAGGAAAGAGTTGGTAAAGGAGTGATTGACGGTAATCACCAGTAAGTTTTATCATTACTCTACGAGTCGTAGACAATTACTATGTTAAAACCAGAAAAACAATTTGAGATAATAAAGAGGGGCGCTGTTGAGATAATCGTTGAGGCTGAGCTCCTGAGGAAGCTTAAGAAATCCTTCGAAGAAAAAAGGCCCCTCAGGATTAAGGCAGGTTTTGATCCCACTGCACCGGACATTCATCTGGGTCATACTGTCCTGCTCGAAAAGATGAGGCAGTTTCAGGAGCTCGGACATGAAGTAATATTCCTCATCGGGGATTTCACAGGCCTGATAGGTGACCCGAGCGGAAAGAGTGAGATGAGAAAACCACTCACAAGAGAAGAAGTTCTCGAAAATGCAAAGACCTATAAAGAGCAGATATTTAAAATCCTCGACCCGAATAATACCAGGATTGTCTTTAACTCAGAGTGGATGAGTGCTCTGACAGCAGAGGAGATGATACGCCTTGCGGGAAGGTACACTGTTGCAAGGATGCTTGAAAGGGAGGACTTCAGAGCAAGATTTGTCAGCCAGAATCCTATCAGCATTCATGAGTTCCTTTATCCCTTAATACAGGGTTACGATTCCGTTACACTTAAGGCCGATGTGGAACTCGGAGGAACAGACCAGAAGTTCAATCTTATTGTCGGGAGAGAACTTCAGAGAGAATATGGCCAGGAACCGCAATCACTCATACTCATGCCTCTCCTCGAAGGTCTTGACGGAATCAAGAAGATGAGCAAGAGCCTCGGGAATTACATAGGCATAACAGAACCGTCAAAAGAGATCTTCGGAAAGATTATGTCCATAAATGATGAGCTGATGCTCAGATACTATGAACTTTTGAGTCATATATCTGTCGAGGAACTTAATACGCTGAAAGAAGGAATGAAAACAGGGAAGATCCATCCAAAAAAGGTAAAAGAAAACCTTGCCCTGGAGATAGTTGAAAGATACTGGGGCAAGAATGAAGCCCCTAAGGCAAAAGAGGAGTTTGAAAGGATTTTTAGAGAAAAGGGGGTGCCCGATGAAATCCCTGTAGTGGAGATTAAGTGGGAAGGTGATGGGATGTGGGTTCCAAAAATCATGAAACTCTCCGGTCTTACATCAAGCACTGGCGAAGCCATAAGGCTCATTAAACAGGGGGGGGTCATGATTGATGACAAGAAATTCATTGACCCTGATGGGAAGCTGTCAAAAGGAGATCATTTATTTAAAGTTGGAAAAAGAAAATTCTTGAAAATAAAATCAAAGACTTAGATATTTCTTTGCGAGTTCCAAAAGACCCAAGATTTTAAGATCAATAAGATTACCCTCTAATCTGAGAGCATACAGTCTATCATGTAACCCATTTATTGGTATCTTCAGAACCTCTATATCTTCTGTCTCATCCCTCTC
>DASPRG010000070.1:0-8181 GCA_035624555.1 Thermodesulfovibrionales bacterium | reverse complement strand
ACCCATCTATAGTAAAGCAGCCAAAAAGAAGCTGCCAACGTTATCAACTGAAAGGTTTTTGCAATTATGCGAGATAATCTTCCCATTAATCTGCCCTTTATATTATAAGCATATGACTCTTTAGTCTTTCTGACCAAAAATGGGCTTATTAACATCTTACCCCTGAGCCCCCCTTTTTGTTACATCGCCAAGAGCGGATGAAGGTTAACAGCAGAAAACTGCCCTAATTATAGTCTCCTTCTCTCAGACCGTCAACAAAAATCAAATGTACAATTTTACATAATCTAAAGATTAATGATTACGAGTTAAAGAGTGAGTGGAAAATAGCAAGAAGATCTCGGCAACTTTTGGGAAAGTATTCTGCTTATTAGGATACCTACAAGTTGATACTTTTGATGCGACCTGAGAAATAGAGACTGATTTCTTTCGCAGCTTCTACACATCTATCGAAGCCTGCAGCCTTTAAGATATAGCCGTTGACGTCAAGATTGTAACTCGTTATGATATCTTGCTCTTCAGAAGAAGACGTAAATACCACGACCGGAATGGTCCTTGTCCGCTTGTCTGACCTGATTTCTCTTAACACTTTCAATCCGTCAACTTTGGGAAGCTTCAAATCCAGCAATATCATCTTCGGAACATCCTCAATCGACCGATCAGAATATTGGCCTTGAGCAAAAATAAAATCGAGCGCCGCTTCACCATCTTTTATCCAAACTAAGTTATTTGCAAGATTGTATTGCTTCAAGGCTCGTATTGCCAACTCGGCATCATTTGGATTATCTTCTATTAAAAGAATTTCCACTTCCTTTCCTTCAGCCACACCCTTCCTCCATCAGTAACTGAATTAAATAATCCTAACAAACATCGCTCAAACCGTCAACAAAATTATAAGTTCATTTAAATTTTGGATAGTTTTTTTAAATCTCAGAGCCTTCTTCCTTTTCTCTCTCTTTTATCTCTTTTTCTGTTTCTATCTCACCACAAAACCTTTTCAAAAATTCTTCTCTACTAATCTTATGGCCCAAACAAAAACCTGAACCATCTGTTTTATCACATCCCAAAGTCTGATATTTTCCATTAGTCCTCAAAACCTCAGAATGAAACATAATACCAGTACGCCCTCCGTGATTGACATAGCGGACATGGGGTAGGACAATTGATTTACCTATGCGATATGTTCTCATTTACCTTTGACTCATTTGCAAAGAAACAATGTTCATCATCATCGTTACCTCTTTAAGTTTTTTTACCAGAATGTATTCTTAGAAAGAATGCGATAGGAGGTAATGTCATAAAAAAACCGCAAAAGCTGAATACTTTGCGGTTAACAATACAACAAAATACTCTTCTATGCTCTTAAAGCATAGCATATTATAATACTTTTAAGCAAGCAAAATACTTTCACAAATTATTGGCATCGACACAAGAGTTTATCAATAGAAACAAAAAATTAGAGACATATAAGTAAAATTTCTGTACATATCAACTGACAAAAGTCGTCAACATCTCTTCCTCTTAATGCTCTTTTCTTTTTAAATTCAAACAGTTGGAGATGAATATAAGTGGCATGAAACTTGTAAAAATATGTTCTGTAAATTAAACAGCGGATTTCAGAGGGAGAGATGAAAACTTTAAATATAGCCTGGATATTTACAGCACTAACGGTTATAGGAACTTTGTCGGCAATTCATAAAAGATGGTGGTGTTTTTTGATTTTTGCTGCAACTAATACATACTGGATTTTCTATGATATTAAGTTCGGAGCATGGGCACAAGCAACTGTTTTCTTCGGATATTTTTTCATCAATATTTATGGTGCATGGAAGTGGTTGAAAAATGTTTGATTGCCACATGCTTATTAACCAACCCAAATAATGCAGACATTGCTCAAAAATTTATTTAACTCGATGAATTATTGGGAATATCTTTATTCGTTATATCCACTACAACATTCCGTAAACCATTTGTTAGAAGCAAATCAAGGTATCGAAAAATAAATTTTTTCACAACATCTGCATTATGTAAATGCATTTTTCGGGTTAATAGATAACCTGTCATTGACATTTATTCATTGTTTAGGATTAAATTTCCTATGCCCAAAAGGCAACATATGATTTTTTTCCCACGGAATTCGGTAGAGACAATCTCACTTTTACCATCAAGTCAACATACTAAATGTGATTGTACTCACTTTCCTTGAAATAATAAAACCCTTAATTTTATTATATATCTATGGTTGGAACACTTCTGAGAAAGGTCTTTGGGACAAAGAATGAGCGCGAGCTGAAAAGGCTCTGGCCTATTGTCGAACAGGTAAACTCCTTTGAAGCACAGATAGCAAGCCTTTCAGACACACAGCTTAGGGACAAGACTGAAGAATTCAAGAGGAGGCTTGAGGCAGGCGAAACCCTCGATGACATACTTCCAGAGGCCTTTGCAGTCGTGCGTGAAGCATCCAGACGGAGACTCAGGATGAGACATTTTGACGTTCAGATACTTGGTGGTATTGTCCTGCATGAAGGAAAGATTGCGGAGATGAAGACAGGAGAAGGTAAGACCCTCGTTGCCACCCTACCCGTCTATTTGAATGCCCTTGAAGGAAAGGGTGTCCATGTGGTTACTGTGAATGACTATCTTGCAAAGAGGGACCCCCAGTGGATGGGCCCTATATACAGCTCCCTCGGTCTCTCTGTCGGAGTTATACAGCATGACAGCTCCTTCCTATCTGACCCGTCAAATTTTTCTACTGATAAGCGGTTAGAGTTTCTCAGGTCATGTTCAAGGAAAGAAGCCTATTTAGCAAACATAACGTATGGAACGAACAATGAGTTTGGGTTTGATTACCTCAGAGATAATATGAAATACGAAATATCTGATTACTGCCAGAGGGAAGTGAATTATGCGATAGTAGATGAGGTCGACAGTATTCTGATAGATGAGGCAAGAACACCCCTTATTATATCAGGCCCGTCAGAAGACTCCACGGATAAGTATTACAAAATAGACAAGATTATCCCGAAACTCCAGAAGGATATAGATTATACCGTCGATGAGAAAGCACGGACCGCCATTCTCACAGAAGAAGGCAGTATAAAAGTAGAGCGATTGCTCGGTGCAGGCAACCTCTACGATCCAACGAACATAGAGCTTGTCCACCACGTACTCCAGGCACTCAAAGCACATACTCTTTTCAAAAGGGACGTTGATTATGTTGTCAAAGACGGTGAGGTAATCATCGTAGATGAATTTACAGGCAGGCTCATGCCTGGCAGGAGATGGTCAGATGGACTCCACCAGGCGGTAGAGGCAAAAGAAGACGTCAAGATAGAAAGCGAAAATCAGACACTTGCAACAATTACCTTCCAGAATTACTTCAGGATGTACAAAAAGCTTGCAGGCATGACAGGTACTGCTGATACTGAGGCTGAAGAGTTCGCAAAGATCTATAACCTTGAAGTAATTGTCATACCTACCAATGAACCTATGATTAGAACAGACTATTCTGATATGATTTATAAGGCTGCAAAGGCAAAATTCAATGCTGTCATAAATGAGATCGAAGAACTTCATAAAAAAGGCCAGCCTGTTCTTGTCGGTACCATCTCGATAGAAAATTCAGAAATATTAAGCCATCTCTTAAAGAAAAAGGGTATCCCCCACTCTGTCTTGAATGCCAAGTACCACGAAAGAGAAGCAGAGATTATTGCCCAGGCTGGAAGAAGCGGTGCTGTTACCATAGCAACGAATATGGCAGGTAGGGGGACAGACATCATACTCGGAGGTAATCCAGAAGGACTTGCAAGGGAATTTCTGAAGGATAACAAAGATTACACTGAAGAAGATTGGAAGCAGTCACTTGTAAAAGCAGAAGAAACCTGCTCGAAAGACAAGGGAAAGGTGCTTTCCCTTGGAGGCCTTCATATTCTCGGCACAGAGAGGCATGAGGCAAGGAGGATAGATAATCAGTTACGGGGACGTTCTGGAAGACAGGGTGACCCTGGCTCTTCGAGATTTTATCTCTCCCTTGAGGATGACCTTATGAGGATTTTTGGTTCCGACAGGATATCAGGTCTTATGGGGAAACTCGGCATGGATGAAGATGTCCCGATAGAAAATAAGATGGTTACAAAGGCTATAGAGAATGCACAGAAGCGTGTCGAGGCGCACAACTTCGATATCAGAAAACACCTCCTCGAATATGACGATGTTATGAACAAGCAGAGAACGGAAATATATTCTTTCAGGAAGGAATTGCTTCAGGGTGAAAACCTCAAGGATCGTATTTACAGCATGATCGATGAGGTTGTTGATGAAGTACTCAGTATTTATTGCCCTGAAGAGAAACATAGAGATGAATGGGATATGAAAGGGCTCAACGATGCATTCTATGGCATATTCTCTGTTGTGCTGAATATTACACCTATGGATATTACTTCACTCAGGGAAAAGCTGATCTCAGATATCAGAAATGCTTACGAAAAGAAAGAATCAGAAATCAGCAGTGATATGATGAGGTATCTTGAAAAGATAATCCTCCTGCAGGTTGTTGACACCCAGTGGAAAGACCACCTCCTTGCTATGGATCATCTGAAAGAGGGCATAGGGCTCAGAGGTTATGGACAGAGGGACCCCCTGGTGGAATATAAGAAAGAGGCCTTTGACATGTTTGCCGAATTGACTGGTAGGATATCAACAGAAGTTTTGAGCAGGCTTTTTAAAATACAGGTACAAAAACAAGAAGAAACCATCAAAAGAGAACATAAGAGACAGGCTCAACTGAATTACAACAGAGGCGAAGGCTCATCTGTCGCTCAAACGGTAAAACGTGGAAGAAAAGTTGGCAGAAATGAACCATGTCCATGCGGAAGTGGAAGGAAATATAAAAAATGCTGTGGTGTAAATGCTTAAAATATTCCTGATATGTAAAGGCAAATTTAAAAAGGAATATAGAGATGCCCTGACAGCAAAGGGTAACACTATAAAAATGTTCGGATCCCTGGACGCTGTCCTGCCGAGATTCAATGAAAATCCTGATCTCTTCATACTGGACAAAATAGAAAGTAAGGAACCTGCTTTTAAGGAATTACTGAAGCGATCGAAGAACATCCCCAAGATTATCATCTCAGATACCAACATTGGCTTCACTTCACTGATAAAGGAACCCTTCACGTATCCCATCTGTTCGCCCAGTGTAAAAGAACTCGGTTATCTGGTCGACAGGTCACTCAAGGAAAGAAAGATGTTCCTCCAGAACTGCAGATTAAAAAGTGACTCTTCCCTGTTGAGTCAGGAATTAGAGATCTATGAAGAAGTCAATAAGGATCTTGCATCCTCAATAGACTTAAACAGCATCCTTGATGCAGTCATGAAAAGGGCAAAAGAGTTAACCAAAGCAGAGACGTGGACTGTATTTCTCGTAGATGAAGGTACAGGAGAACTGGTATTCGAAAGAACAGAACGTAAAAAGACGAAAGAGACACAGAAGTTCAGGACGATGATAGGAGAAGGCATTGCTGGATGGGTTGCAAAGGGAGGTATGCCTGTCCTTGTCCCTGATGTCTCTCAGGATAAACGTTATTCCCAAAAGATAGACAGTGCTTTCAATTTAAAAAATAAAATAAAATCAATCATATGTATTCCAATAAAGAGCAATGAAAAACCCATCGGTGTTATCGAAGTTTTTAATAAAGCTACAGGAGAACCATTTACGAGGGAAGACTTTAACCAATTGATCGAACTCATTGAACAGTCATCAATCCTTATAGAAAGGGCATTACTGTATCAGAAAGTAGAAGAGCTGTCTATTACCGACGATCTCACGAAGCTCTTTAATACGAGATACCTGAACAGAACTATTGAGATGGAGATACAACGATCCCTCAGATATCGTGAATCGGTCTCGCTCATATTCATGGATATTGATGATTTCAAACAGATAAATGACAGACACGGTCATCTTGTTGGGAGTAAGATCCTTGCTGAGATGGGTCAGCTCCTCATCAGGAATCTGAGGACTGTGGATGTTGTTGTACGATACGGAGGAGATGAGTTCGTAATTGTTCTTCCACACACACCACCTGCTGCAGCGGCTATGATTGCAGAGAGGATCAGAAAGGCTGTCGATAGAAATGTCTTTCTTGAAAAAGAGGGTTATGCACTGAAAACAACTGCCAGTTTCGGTGTCGCCTCATATCCTGAAACTGCACGATCCAAAGAGGAACTTATAAGACTTGCAGACGAGGCGATGTATAAGGTTAAATATCATACAAAAAACGGAGTTCATGCAATAATATAGAAATGGCACTTTTTAATTACACCACAAAAGAGATAACCGTTAAAGTAGTTTATTATGGACCTGGACTCAGCGGAAAGACAACAAATCTCCAGTATCTCCACCATATCATTACCCCTGACAGGAAAGGAAAACTCTTATGCCTCCCGACGGAAAGTGACAGAACACTCTTTTTTGATTTACTACCCGTCGATTTAGGAAAGATAAGAGACTTTTCTCTACGGTTTCAGCTCTACACAGTCCCTGGGCAGGTCCGGTATAACGCTACAAGGAAGCTGGTTCTAAAAGGGGCTGATGCTGTTATCTTTGTTGCTGACTCGCAGTGCGAGATGAGGGAACAAAACATAGAGAGCTTTAAAAATATGAGAGATAATCTCATTGCCAATAGTATTAATCCAGATGAAATCCCCATCATCCTTCAATACAATAAGAGGGACCTTCCGAACATCTTATCCATTGATGAGCTGAACAAGGATCTGAATGAAACAGATAAATACAAATATATTGAGTCAATCGCTATAGACGGGACCGGAGTAGAAGATTCATTCCAGGATATAACAAAAGTTGTTATTGATGATATCAAGCATAAAGTTGATCTCCCTTATCCCGATGAAGTTTTTAAAGATATCGAATCAGAGGAAATACCTGTAGAAGTTGAGATCGACGAGTCCACACCTGAAGAACCTGTAATTACAAGCCCGGTACTTGAGCCAACCATGTATGAACCAGAGGCTGTAGAAAATACTGCGGTAGAAGAAATCCCTGTGGAAGTTGACATCGGCGAATCTGAATCCATCCTTGAAGAACCGGTAACAACCAATCCAGAAATTGAGTCAACTTTGTATGAACCTGTTGAGATAGAAAGAAATAAGTATATAATTCCTGAGCTAAAAGAAGAACCAACCCCAGCAGCTATCGAGAAAGAGCTTGCTCTTCTAAAAGAGGTTATCCTTAAGAAAGCGGAATTGCCACACTCTTTGGAAGAAAAGCTTGATATGCTAAGCAAAAATATCACTGAGATCTTACATACCCTAAAAGAGTTTAATCGCGTGATAAAAGATACAATGGAAGAGCAAAGGGGAATAAATGCCCAGCTTAGAGACATACGGAAAACTCTCGATTCGATAAAGACAAAAAAGAAATGGTTTCGGTTCTTTTAATTACTTTATCATCTCTAATGTTCTTATCAGGGCCTCTGCTTTCTTGAGCGTTTCGTAATACTCTCTCTCAGGATCCGAATCTGCAACAATACCGGCACCTGCCTGGACATAGGCCATTTCTCCTTTAGTAACAAATGTCCTTATTACAATATTCAAATCCATACTGCCTGAAAAACTGATATAGCCTATTGAGCCAGTATAAGGTCCGCGCTTAACAGGTTCGAGTTCTTCTATTATCTCCATGCACCGTATCTTTGGAACACCCGTTATTGTACCTCCAGGGAATGCAGCCTTTATAGCATCGAAACAGTCCTTTCCATCTGCGAGCTTCCCCCTCACATTCGAAACGATATGTATCACATGTGAACAGTCCTCGGTAATCATAAGCTCATCAACCTTAACAGTGCCATAATCAGAGACCCTTCCGAGGTCATTCCTTTCGAGGTCAACCAGCATGATGTGTTCTGCCCTCTCCTTCTCATTTAAAAGGAGTTCAGCACGCATAAATTCATCCTCTGTCCAGTCTCTTCCTCTCGGTCTTGTGCCTGCAATGGGTCTCGTCTCGATAATCCCATCTCTTACCATTAAAAGCCTTTCGGGTGAAGAACTTACTATCTGATAGTCCCCGAAATCCATAAAGGCTGCAAAAGGGGCAGGATTTATAGAGCTCAATGTTCTGTAAACGCTCCAGCAGCTTACATTTCCGATATGTGCTGAAACCCTCTG
>DASPRG010000045.1:0-6441 GCA_035624555.1 Thermodesulfovibrionales bacterium | reverse complement strand
AATCGATTTAGACATTGGTTCTCATTCGATTAAATTGGTTGGTCTCTAAATGACATACCTACTTTCTATCCGTAATTAGCAATTCTCCAATTTTTTCAAACTATTGACTTGTAGGTGGAGTTCGCACTCAGTGAATAATATTAAATGTGCATTTTTGATGAAGAAAGTAACAGAAATGTAATATTGTTCGACAATAAGGAATTTATTTTACAGCTTCATTATCTTCTTCAGCATATCCCTTGCATTCATAAATATCTCAATGTGTGATTTATCCTGATAATCCCTGTAGGTAAAGAGGTGTGGACTGTATGTCCCGTCTTTATAAATAAGAGTTATTTCACCATAGATACCTTTACCGAGATAGAGACGGTGAGCATAGTTTTTTGTAGATGCAAGAACTACCTTGGATAGGGTAAGATAGCCCGGATCAAGATTAATAGATCTTTTACCATCCACAGAAAAAGTAGATTCGATTTCGTTGGTCTTTAGCTTTATATCTGCAAGCAATCCGGGATCTATTACATTTTTAAAGAAGATTATCTGCCTGAATAAGGGCCAGCCGATTTCATCTTTATAATAGGCAGAATATTCCCAGGGGATGGGAGGGCTTACAAATAAAATATCCCTAAAATGTTTCTCAAGTATTTCTTTCGAGTCATTGAATTTGTCAGCCCTGCAATAAATGGTACTCACAAAAAGAAACGCCTGATCAGGAGGCTTGGTTTCCCCCATGATTATTCTTTACGTGACTCTTTTCAGCATCTAATAGAATCCATGGTTATGAGACCTTGAATCTCGATGCGAGTCTTCGCGAAGAGTCGCTCCGACAAGTTCAGGGTGACAAAAGCAGTACTTTTTCAAATGATCTAAAGTTGAAATTTTTAGAGATCCGCATTAACCCAAATAATGCAGACATTGCTCAAAAATTTATTTAACTCGATGATTTATTGGGAATATCTTTATTGGTTATATTCATAAAAATATTCCATAAACCATCAGTTAAAGGTACATTAAGGTATCGAAAAATAAATTTTCTCACAACATCTGCATTATGTAAATGCATTTTTCGAGTTAATTCGGTTCATTAATCAAACTCTGGAATGCTTCAATGACAGTTGGGGAATCCCATTCAGAGGGACCTATTACCTTATTCCTGAGGGTTCCCTTTTTGTCGATTATGTATGTTTCAGGAACGCCTGTAATACCAAATTGTTTGGCAGCAGAACCTTTAGGATCGTTATAGATGGGGAAAGTATATCCCCGTTGTTTCATATATCCGGGTACTGTGTTCTTATCGTCTTGATAAAGGATTGTTATCATCTTGAAGTTTGTATTCCCTGAAAAATATCTGTAGAGCGCTTCTATGGAGGGAATTTCATCTATGCATGGCTGGCACCAGGAGGCCCAGAAATTGATGAATACGACATCACCTTTCAACTCGGAAAGTTTTAACTTGTTATTCTGAGTATCAGTCAGTTCAATATCGGGCGCCAGAGAGCCGACTTTAGCTATTCTTGGAGTAGACTGATGCTTGGCGAAATAGAAAATGACAACGACAAAGAAAAAGATTATTGGAAGGATAAAGGCTTTATTTTTCAAATCTCGCTCTTTCTGGATTCCTGCTTTCACAGGAATGACGAAAAATAAAACGACAAAATTATTGATACTCTGCGATCTTGCCTAAGGGTATCAGTTAACGCTAGACAAAATCGGGGATTCTTCAGCCGCAACAAATGCTGTTGCATCACCTTCAAGGACAACATTTATCTTGTGCGATTCTTTAAACCTTCCCTTAAGGAGCTCCTCGGATAAGGGATCTTCTATCTCCTTTTGTACAGCTCTCCGCATTGGTCTTGCACCATAGACAGGCTGATAATAGCGCTTTATTATCCACTCTTTTACTTCCTGTGACACCTCAACAACAAGTTCCCTTTCAAGAAGCTTCCTGTTTGTTTCTTCTACAAGCAAGTCAATAATGGATAGTAAATGGTCTTTTTCAAGAGGATGAAAAACAACTATTTCATCAACACGGTTCAGAAATTCAGGGTTGAACGTTTTTTTGAGTTCACCCAGTACATTCTCCTTTATTCTCTCATAAACAAGATCGCCTTCATTCCTCTGGAAACCGAGGGGGGTTGCCTTCTCAATTATTCGTGCACCTACATTTGACGTCATGATAATTACTGTGTTCTTGAAATTAACTTTCCTTCCAAAGCTGTCAGTAAGTACCCCTTCATCAAGCACCTGGAGAAGAATATTGAAGACATCAGGATGTGCCTTTTCTATCTCGTCAAAGAGTACCACAGAGTATGGCTTCTTTCTTATTCTCTCTGTTAGTTGTCCTCCTTCTTCATAGCCTACATATCCTGGTGGGGCACCGGTGAGTTTTGAGACGTTGAACCTCTCCATATATTCAGACATGTCTATCTTGACGAGTGAATTTTCGTCATCAAACATGAACCATGCTAAAGCCTTTGCAAGCTCTGTCTTTCCTACACCTGTGGGTCCTAAGAAGAAGAAGGAGCCTATTGGTTTTTTGCTTGACTTCAGTCCTGCTCTCGATCTTTTTATCGCCCTCGAGACTGCCTTTATTGACTCGTCCTGGGCTATGATCCTTCTATGGAGTTCTTCCTCCATACGTATGAGTTTTTCTGATTCCTTTTCTTCAAGTTTAACAAGGGGTATACCTGTCATCTTAGAAACAGTGTATGCAACATCCTCTTCCATGACAGAAGGTATATCTTTGTTTAGATTATCTCTCCATTGTTTGTGGAGTTGTTCATAAATCTTTTTAAGCCTTTCTTCTTCTAACCGAATGGATGAAGCCTTTTCGAGATCATGTAGTTTTAGATACAGGTTCTTTTCTTTCGAAAGTCTCTGTATCTCAGCCTCGAGCTCCTTCAATTCCTGGGGAGGGCTATACCTTTTTAACTTAATCCTCGAACCTGTCTCATCGATAACATCGATAGCCTTGTCAGGCAGATATCTGTCAGAGATGTATCGGTCGGATAACCTTGCTGCAGACTCTATTGCCGGATCAGTGATCTTGACTTTGTGATGTGCCTCATATCTGGATTTTAGTCCTCTTAGAATGTCTATTGTGCTCATCACATCAGGAGATTGTATATTAACCGGCTGGAACCTACGTTCGAGGGCACCGTCTTTTTCTATATATTTTCGATACTCATCAGGAGTTGTTGCACCTATACACTGTATCTCCCCTCTTGAAAGGGCTGGTTTCAGCATACTCGATGCATCGACAGAACCTTCTGCAGCACCTGCACCGATAAGAGTATGAAGCTCGTCGATAAAGAGTATGACATTGTCTGACTGAGTGATCTCTCTCATGACAATCTTAAGTCTCTCTTCAAACTGGCCCCTGTATTTTGTCCCTGCAATCAACGCGCCGAGGTCAAGAGAGACGAGCCGCTTACCTAAAAGGCTGTCAGGGACATCACCCGAAACAATATTCTGGGCAAGACCTTCAACAATGGCTGTCTTTCCGACTCCGGGTTCACCAATAATGACAGGATTATTTTTAATCCGTCTGCCCAGTATTTGAATGAGACGTTCTATCTCGTCTTCCCTGTTTATTACGGGATCAAGTTTTCCCTCCCTTGCCATAAGCGTCAGGTCTCTTCCAAACTCGTCAAGTGCAGGGGTTGTGCTCCTCTTCTCTTTAACATTTGTATGAGACCGTATTGAAAAATTGATGGTAAGCTGCCTTGCTCCAAGGAGGTTGGCACCAAGGTTACGCAGTATTTTGCCACCGATACCTTCCTCTTCTCTTATCAGGCCAAGAAGAATATGTTCACTCCCGATATAATTGTGGCCTAAAAGGCGTGCCTCTTCAACAGCGAGCTCAAGGACTTTTTTGGCCCTTGGCGTGAAGGGAATATCATCGAAGGTCATGAGGTCAGTGCCTTGAGGCAGGTTTCTCTGTACTTCTATGCGAACTTCCTCACGGGTTATCCCCATCCTTTTGAGGATTGCTGCTGGCAGGCCGTCATCTTCTCTCAGGATAGCAAGTAAGAGATGTTCTGTACCAAGGTAGTCGTTCTGCCGCTTTTCAGCTTCTTCCTTGGCGTATATGATTACCTTTCTTCCTCTTTCTGTAAACTTCTCAAACATGCTCTATTTCTACCTCTGTTAATTTTAGAGTAATACTTTTAGGCAGAGAAAGTCAATATACTTCATTGAATATCAAGGGAAGAGAAAAAGAATGGTATTTACTCCATTTATATTGATAGTTTCTTTACTAATTTTCTGACCGATATACATGATTTCCTGAACTGTGCTCTTTCTTCTTTGGTGAGTTTTATCTCTACAATCTTTTCAACTCCTTCTTTTCCAAGAATGACGGGCACACCCATATAAATATCTTTCATGCCATATTCACCATTCAGATATACAGCACAGGGAAGCATTCTCTTTTCATCAAGAAGGATTGACTTTATTATCTGAAATGTTGCTGCTGCTGGAGCATAATATGCACTCCCTGATTTCAGTAAAGAGACGATCTCTGCTCCACCATTTCTCATTCTCTCTATCAATGCGTCAATTTTCTTTTTGGGAAGGAGTTCTGTTATCTGTATGCCTTTCACCGTTGTAAACCTTGAGAGTGGTACCATATCATCGCCATGTCCGCCGAGCACAAGTGCTTCTATGTCTTCAGGTGAAACATTTAACTCCCAGGAGAGGAATGCTCTTAATCTCGATGCATCGAGTATCCCACCCATACCCATCACACGCTTGCAGGAAAACTCTGTAGTCTTCCACGCAAGTTGTGCCATGACATCCATCGGATTTGTTACAACGATTACAATAGAATCTGGAGAAGTCTTTGCTATTTCTATGCATACTCCTTTAATGATGTTAGCATTTGCATGAAGGAGGTCGTTTCTTGACATGCCGGGTTTTCTTGCAAGCCCAGCAGTGATAACAACAATATCCGAATTAGCTGTATCAGAATAGTTCTTTGTTCCCTTGATTGTTGAAGATGAGTTCCAGAGTGGACATGCTTCTGCGAGATCAAGTGCCTTGCCTTGAGGCATTCCATCTACGATATCAAAAAGGATAACATCAGCAATGCCTGATTGAACAACAAACTGTGCAGTTGTGGCACCAACATTTCCTGAACCTATTATAGAAACTCTCTTCTTCATTGCGGGCCTTCTCCTTGTGGCAGCTTCTCGAGTTTTATTTTCGCTATCCGCTGACCTACCATTTCCAATATGGTTATTTTCTTTCCTTCTATTTCAACAACATCGCCAATCCTGGGAATCCTTTGAAGAGCAGTCAATAAAAAACCACTCAGGGTTTCATATTCTGTGGATTCAGGTATCTCTATCTCGTAATCCTCTTTCAGATCCCGTATGCTGATAGATGCATCTATACGGAATGTTCCATCTCCAAGTTGTATAACCGGACTTTCGACATCATATTCATCCCTTATCTCTCCTACAATTTCCTCTAAAAGGTCTTCCATGGTTACAAGACCGGAGACTCCGCCATATTCATCTATAACCAAAGCCATATGGACTCTTTTCCTCTGCATTTCTCTCAGGAGGTTACTTATCTTCATTGTCTCAGGAATAAAGAAGGGAGGTTTGATGAGCTTTCTTATGTCTGCTCCTCCTTTTGCCAGTGTATTCAAGAAGTCCTTTGCATAGAGAATTCCCCGAATATCGTTCAGGTCTTTACCTGCAACAGGATACCGGGAAAACTGCTCCTCAGCGATGATAGTTTTTATTTCTTCCATAGACATGCTAAGACGTATTGTAATCATCTGCGTGGAAGGTACCATCACCTCCTTTGCTGACATATCTGTAAACTCAAAAACACTATGAATCAATTCCTTCTCCTCAGCCTTAAAAATACCCCTTTCTTTACCTTCTTCTAAGAGCAGCTTTATCTCTTCCTCTGAAATGTATCCCCTTTCACTAAATGCCCTTTTACCGAAGGGTTTCAATAAAATGTTTGTGCTTACTTTGAGTATTTGAACAAAAGGTGTGGCTAACTTCGAAAACTTCTCTATTACCGGAGCAATGAGAAGGCCTGTGGCCTCTGGATTGGAGAGAGCTATCGACTTTGGGATGAGTTCCCCAAAAACGATAAAAAAATAAGTAATGATTGCGGCAACTATGCCTATGGATATTGCATCACTTGAGGCAGCAATAAGAGGTATAGGTATATTATTAAAGAATGGTTTTATGATTTCATTTGCAGCAGCACCACCAATTGCAGATGCGAGGACAGCTGCCAGTGTAATACCAACTTGAATTGTTGCAAGAAATCTATCCGGCTCTTCTCTAAGTTTATCCAAAATCACAGCTTGTTTTTTGCCCTCATCAACAAGTTGTTTGACTCGTGTTCTCCTGAGTGTGACGATAGCGATCTCGGCTGCAGCGAAGAGGCCGTTTAAGAAAATGAAAATGATAA
>DASPRG010000042.1:0-5981 GCA_035624555.1 Thermodesulfovibrionales bacterium | reverse complement strand
GCAGATGCGCATATTGCGGACAACAAGTTCCGGCTGACGAAACACCTGTGTATTGATGCATTGCAGGATAAAGTGTTTTCCCCCTTCGGCATCCAATGTTATTAGGAAGGTTTTATTGATATTGCCATTCCCGAATTCCCGGATGTCAATAACCTTGCCCTGAGGCTTGAATTGCTCCGCAACGGGAAAAAGATCGTCCAGCGTTTCCCTCTCGATTTAAAGATTCCTGCGCCTAAGTATTACGGCAGAGTTCGTCAGCCTCTCTTTTCAGAGTCCTTGCAGAAGCCATATCGAGGCCGCTTTGCTTTATGAAAATCTGTTCATCCATATCAGCTATATCTCTTACAAGAATAATGTCATTCTTGAAAAGTAAATTAAGCGAAGTCTTCTTTATTGATGACAGAATGGTCACAGGATAGAGCTTTTTATTTTCGATCATTCTTTCCAGGCTGTTTTCATCCGGATATTTCCAGCTTACTATCTTGAGACCCACACAATCAGCGTACTTTATCGCATCTGATGTGCACCGGGTATTTGTCACAAGCCAGCCCTTATCTATCGAGACTCTATTTTCATGATTCAATTCATATGCCTTTTTAATGTCCATAAATCTGGAATAAACATAGAGTGCTATTTTGATATCGGTCGGGTTGCCTCCATTGCTGTGATATTTACACTCTATCACACCCCCGATATCATCACGAACTGCAAAAATGTCTACCTCGTGTGTTATGCAATATCCCTTGAGAAATCTGTTTGTTTCGGCTGAATATCCATAGGCCCTGAGTATTCCCGCAAAATATTTTTCAAATTGATAGCCTGCAGGTCCTAACATGTAGATGGCCTTCTTGATCGAATACCTCATGTCTGCTGCCCTGCTGTATCGCCGCAACATTTTTTTGGCAATTCTATATATATGCTTTGTATGCATCGAGGGTTTTATCTGGCTCTCGACTTCCCTGGCAATATCCCAGGCTATGTCCTCCGACGCTCCGGAATGGATGAGTGAATCGACAAGCTTCTGTATATTAAATTCCTCAGGCTGTCCGGATGCTTTTATAACTTTGAATGCCATTCAAAACTCCGATTTTTACCTGTCACAAATTTATGTGTATCATATATTTTGTGCTGTGTCAACGGCGAACATAAGTTCTTCAGCACTATTCTTCAGGCTTCCGCCCTTTCAGACTTTAGCACTTCGGGACTTTTGCACTTATTCCATTTGAGGCACATAAATAAAGTGAGATCTTTTAAATATTTCAGAGCCTTCGCATCATTAGAAGCGCATCTTCATCCGGGTAGCCATAATATTTTTTCCTGATGCTTTCAACCTTGAACCCAAACAGTTCATAAAATCTCTGTGCACTGGTATTTGAAACCCTGACTTTAAGATATATAAAGGCGCAGCCCTTTTTGTTCAATTCTCTTATTGCCTCATCCATCAATATCGTTGCAACACCCTGCCTCCTGAAATCTTTATGCACAGCGAGGTTCAAGATTTGCGCTTCATGAAGATGGTAATTTACACAGATATATCCGATAATGTTTCTCTCAAAAACAGCAACTTTTGGAAACGCATTTTTTTTATACAGTTCATTGAGAAAATCCTGTTCAGACCAAGGTATAGTGAAAGAGATCTTTTCAATTTCCAATATGGCAGGGATATCATCCTCCCGCATATCACAGATAAAAAGTTTATTCATCCCTTGATTAAAAAGTCCCTCGTGAGAGGCCGCGGATGATGCGGATGGCATCCTCGACCGTATTTGCTCCATGGATTAAATCCACATCTTCTTTGCTGATGGTGCCCTCGGCCAGCATTGTGTCATGCATAAAGTGGCGGAGATGGTCCCAAAAGTCCCTGACCATGCCTACAACAGGGAAGCGCTCAAGCTTTCCGGTTTGAGCGAGTGTGATCACTTCGAATGCCTCATCGAGTGTTCCGAAACCACCCGGCATCACAACAAAGGCCGTCGAGTACTTTACAAGCATTACCTTGCGCACGAAAAAGTGCTCAAATTCGATGAACTTGTCGAGGTATGGATTCGGTTTTTGCTCCATGGGGAGCTTGATATTACAGCCGAGACTTAGCCCGCCGCCCTCCTTTGCACCCCGGTTTACGGCTTCCATGATCCCTGGTCCGCCTCCGGTCATGACAGCATAGCCTGCATTGGCAAGCGCCCTTCCAAGCTCGCGGGCCAGCTCATAGTAGCGATGTCTCTCCTGAAAACGTGCAGATCCGAAAACAGTGACGCATGGATCCTCAAAATCGAAACTCTCAAAGCCATGCAAGAACTCAAGAAAGAATCTTACCGCGCTCTCGAGATCTTCACCCCGTTTTCGGCGACCCGAAAGAAAGAGTTTCTCTGCTCCAACGACCTGACTGAGCAGTGAGGAGGACTGGATAATTTCTGACAATCCCTTGTTAATCATGTTGTTCTTCCCCCAATTAAGTTCATAAAGAGATTCTAGGATTCAAGGGTTCAAGTGCTTATCTCATAATTTCTTTGTAATTCCTAAGCATTTTACTCGAATCCTTGACTCCTTGAGGCCTTGAATCCTATGTTTTGATTATGTATTCTCAAGGTCGATCTTCAAAGGTGCAGCATGCCATATTTTTTCGTTGTACTCGCGTATGGATCGGTCAGATGAGAACTTTCCCATCCGCGCAACAGTGAGGACCGACATCTTCGTCCACTTTTTCTGATCCTTGAATGACGTGCTAATTTGGTCTTGGCAGTCCACATAGGATTGATAATCAGCAAGGATCATATACTCATCGCGACAAAGCAGTGAATCAACCAAAGGCTTGAACAGATTTACATCTTTTTTGGAAAAGAAGCCGGAACTGATGAGGTCTATCGCTTCTTTCAGATGGGGATTAGCATTATAGTAAACCATGGGATTATATCCATGAGATTTCATGTTGGAGATCTCTTCAGCAGTCAAACCGAAGAGGAAGAAATTTTCCGCACCCACCTCTTCACGAATTTCGATGTTCGCTCCGTTCAAAGTCCCTATTGTCAATGCACCGTTCATAGAGAATTTCATGTTCCCTGTCCCTGATGCCTCTCTTCCCGCTGTAGAGATCTGTTCGGAGAGATCAGCAGCAGGATAAATCCGTTGGCCATTCTTAACATTAAAGTCGGGAAAGAAAACAAGTTTCAGGCGTCCTGCTACATCTATATCATTGTTCACTACCTCGCCAACGGAATTGATCAGTTTTATGATGAGATTTGCCATAAAATAGCCGGGAGAGGCTTTGCCACCAAAGATGAATGTGCGGGGCGTGATGTTTATCCGTGGATTTTTCTTAATCCTGTTATAAAGCGTGATTATGTGAAAAACATTCAGGTGCTGGCGCTTGTATTCATGGAAGCGCTTCATATGAATATCAAAGAGCGTATCAGGATTTATGGAAATCCCGGTTTGGTGGTAAATAGTGTTGGCAAGATGACTTTTGTTTTCACGCTTTACCCGTTGCCACTTTTTTATAAAGTCCATATCATCGGCAAAGGGTTCAAGCCGTTTAAGTTCTTCCAGTTTACTGGTCCAGCAGTCTCCAATTGTATTTGTGATGAGTTCAGCAAGCCCTGGATTGCTGAGTACAATCCAGCGCCTTGGTGTTACTCCATTGGTTATGTTGAGAAACTTCTCAGGATATAGTTCATAAAAGCCGGGGAGTATGTTCTTCTTCAGTAGCTCTGAATGGATTTCAGCAACTCCGTTAATCGCATGGCTTCCCAAGCTTGCAAGATGTGACATACGGACATATTTCTGATCACTCTCGTCAATAAGAGAGAGACAGGTGAGCTTATCCGTATTGTCAGGATATTTTAACCATATCTCGTCAAGGAAGCGCCGGTTTATCTCATAGATAATTTCAAGGTGTCTCGGGAGGATACCTGCGAACAGGGGAAGAGGCCACTTTTCGAGAGTCTCAGGTAAAATTGCATGGGTTGTATATGAAAAGGTATTCTGTGTAATATACCATGCCTTTTCCCAACCCACCAGATGTTCATCCACCAGGAGTCTCATCATTTCTGCCACGGCAATTGCGGGAGGGGTATCATTCAGCTGTACTGCAAAGGAGTTAGAGAAGGTATGGATACTTTTCCAACGCAATAGGTGCAGGCGGATCATATCCTGAAGAGCGCAAGAGACAAAGAAATACTGCTGCGCAAGTCGCAACTGCTTGCCGACATATGGCTCGTCATCAGGATAGAGGATCTTGCTGATTGATTCTGTTGCAATCTTTTCGTTCACCGCGCCGAAGTAATCACCAGTGTTGAAGGCCTCAAAATCAAAGGACTCGATGGCCTCAGACTTCCAAAGCCGCAACAGGTTTGTTGTGGCAACCTTATATCCGGATACGGGGGTATCATACGCCACCCCTTTGATAGAAAATTTTGGGATCCAGCGCACCCTAAAACAGTCCTGTTCGTCATAATACGATTCGGTGCGGCCGCCGAGACTTACATTATAGGTGATCTCGGGACGTGGAATCTCCCAGGGGTTACCGTGGCGAAGCCACTTATCAGTCATTGTAACCTGCCAGCCATCCCGAATCTCCTGAGCAAATGTGCCAAATTCATAACGGACTCCATATGCGATTGCAGGAATCCCGAGCGTTACAAGCGAATCCACATAACAGGCTACGAGCCTCCCGAGGCCACTGTTACCGAGACCGGGCTCTTCCTCTTGCTCAGCAAGTTCATGCAAATTGAGACCTAACTCTTTCACCGCCTTGAAAACCTCATCATAGATGCCGAGGTTGATAAGGTTGTTCGCAAGTTGAGGCCCTATGAGAAACTCTGCCGACAGGTGAGCAACGACCGTCAGATCCTCTGTAAAGTTCTGGAGTGTTTTGATCCATTGCTGTATCATTCTGTCTCGAACTGTATACGCAACTGCCATGTACCAGTCATTTAGCGTTGCAGTGTGGGAAACCTTTGCGAGGTGAAAGTAAAGATTATCAAGCATGGATTGCTTTATCGCTTCCACGCTTAGCCCGGTGCGGGTATCCTTACGCTGTTCTCGCGGCGTAGGGTTTACTTTTCTCTTTTCTTGCATAGAATATCCAAATGATTTATGAGCACTTACATTATACCTCTTTTTAGGAAGTCGGAAGTCAGAAGAGATAGTATATAATCAAGAGGGGAAGCAGAGGTAACATAGGTGGGAGGATATGACCCTTATAGAAGGTCTCTACTACATCGGGTATTCTTTTAAAAAAGGTCACACCCTGAAGCATCAAAAAAGACTTCCCTGCAGAGTGATCAGCATCGGGAATATAACCTTTGGCGGAACGGGTAAAACACCCGCTACTATTGCAATCGCAGAGGAAGCCAAGAAACGAGGATTTATACCAAATATTCTGACAAGAGGTTATAAGGGAAAGCAAAAGGGGCCATGTTTTGTGAGCAAAGGTGACGGGCCTCTTTTGAGTGAGCGAGAAGCAGGTGATGAACCTATGCTTATGGCTGATAGATTGAAAGGCGTTCCTGTAATCAAGGGTGAAAAAAGATATGAAGCAGGCATATTTGCAATTCAAAATCTCAAATCTCAAATCTCAAATTTCAAATCTCAAATGCTTTTCATCCTCGACGATGGTTTCCAGCACTGGAACCTTTTCAGAGACAAAGACATTCTGCTCATTGACGGGACAAACCCCTTCGGGAATAGAAAACTCCTCCCTCTTGGTCCATTGAGGGAGCCACTCAGTGCGATAGGCAGAGCCGACATTATTGTCATAACAAGGACAGGCAAAGGCAGCAGCCTAGGGTCAGGAATCAATGGTCTTATGAATGAGATAAGAGACTTTAATACAAAAGCCTCTGTGTTTTTTGCTGAGCACTTGCCTTCAAAATTTATAAAAGTATCCGGTGATATTTTCCCTCTTGAGTGGGCAAAGGAGAAAAGATTTTTTGGTTTTTCCGGTATCGGTAATCCAGCATCGTTCGAGGGCTCTCTTTTATCTG
>DASPRG010000041.1:0-8714 GCA_035624555.1 Thermodesulfovibrionales bacterium | reverse complement strand
CTCAGGAATACTTTCAGGAAATCCTTTCTTTTCTGTTTTAACAGGAGATGAATCCCTGAGGCAAAGGCCAATGTCGAGGGTTATCATTCCCTTAAGACTGATGGGTGCGGAGATCATGGCAAGGTATGATGATAGATATCCGCCCATCGCTATCAGAGGCAAGAGGCTTAAGCCGATCCAATATACCATGCCTGTAGCGAGTGCTCAGGTTAAATCAGCCATCCTCCTCGCAGGCCTGTACGCAGATGGAGTAACAGAAGTTGTAGAGCCCTTTAAGTCAAGGGACCATACAGAACGGTTGCTGCCTGCCTTTGGTGCTGAAATAAAGGTTGAAGATCTCAGTGTCAGGATAAGAGGTGGGACAGAACTGCATGGTTTAGAGATTTATGTGCCAGGAGATTTCTCTTCTGCTGCATTCTTTATAGCTGGGGCACTGCTGATCAGAGATTCTGAGATTATTATCAGAGGAGTAGGAATAAATCCTGCAAGGATTGGACTCCTCAGCGTACTGAAAGAGATGGGGGCAGATATCGAAATCTCTAATATTAAAGATGTATCAGGTGAACCTGTTGCAGATATATATTGTAAAGGCGGTAGGGAACTGAACGGTATTCACATAACAAGAGAAAAAATACCTTCTCTGATCGATGAGTTTCCCATTCTTTGCGTGGCAGCAACTCAGGCTACGGGAATCACAGCTATCAGAGGGGCAGAGGAGTTGCGTATAAAAGAGTCTGATAGAATCAAGGCTATGGCAAGGGAACTGAGAAAAATGGGAGTAGAAATCGAAGAGTTCGATGATGGCTTGAATATTACCGGTGGAAGCAATTTAAAAGGCGCAGTTATAGATAGTTACAGAGACCACAGGATTGCAATGGCAATGTCAATTGCAGCCATCATTGCTGATGGGACAACAACAATCAATGATATCTCATCAGTAAGCATATCATTCCCTGGATTTTTTGAGTTACTGAAGAAGCTAATAGAAAATTAAAATTCAAAATGAAAAATGCAAAATTGATGAAAAAGGTTATTGCCATAGATGGGCCGTCAGGAGCTGGGAAGAGCACCATCGCAAAACTCATTGCGAAAGAACTCGAATTCAATTATCTTGACACTGGCGCATTATACCGAGCCGTTGCCCTCGCGCTGAGAAATAGCGGCATAGAGCCTGAAGACAGTGATAATAAACTAAGAGATGCCCTCCTCAGAACTGATATCACCTTTGTGAATGGGCAGGTATTTCTATATGGAAAAGATGCTTCAGACGATATACGGTCAAAAGAGATTGATCATTATTCATCAGTCTTCTCAGCGAGAAAGATTGTGAGAGATTTCCTTTTTGGTATTCAGAGAAATGCTGCCGCTACCAACGATATTGTTGTTGAAGGGAGAGACACAACAACCGTTGTATTCCCAAATGCGTGGAAAAAGATTTATCTCGACGCCTCTCTCGAGGAGAGGGCCAGAAGGCGGTATCTCCAGTATCAGGAGAAGGGCATGTATATCAGCATCGAGGAGGCCAAAAGGGATGTGATGAAGAGGGACAACAGGGATGTAAATAGAGATATAGCCCCTCTTAAAATGGCAGCTGGTGCTCTGGCAGTAGATTCATCTAACCTGTCTATAGAACAGGTAAAAGAAAAAATACTGAAGTTTATAAAGGCTGCGCCTTGAATTCTTTCTTTTACCAACTTTTTAGGACAATTTTTTTTATTTTTTTAAAAGTTTTTAACAGACTTGAAGTAATCGGCGATGAAAACATCCCGGAGAAAGGCGGAGTTATCGTGGCAGCAAACCATGTGAGTTATCTGGATCCCCCTGTTATTGGAGTGGCCTTAAAAAGGCAGGCTGCATTTATAGCAAAGGAAGGACTTTTTAGGATTCCCTTACTCGGCATGGGCATTAAAGCTTTCTCCGTTCCTGTGAAGCGTGATAGACCACAGCCTTCCACTATAAAGGAGGCTGTTTCCCGGCTTAAGAAGGGAGGGATTCTCGTTCTTTTCCCAGAAGGGGGTCGGAGTGCTAACGGCAGCTTCCTCGATGCCAAAAGAGGAGTAGGCATGATTGCAGCCACGAGTTCTGCTCCTGTTGTCCCAGCACTTATCGAAGGAACAGACAGGGCATTCCCTGTAGGCGCAAAGTTTTTCAGACCTGCTAAGATAAGAGTTATATTCGGCACACCCTTAAAGATCGAAAAAAAGGAGACAGACAAACACTTCCAGGAGAGGATAAGCAGGGAGATAATGGAAAGAATCAAAAACTTGAAACTTGAAAAAACAAAATTAATCTAAATGTTGCATAAAATTGTTATCCAACAATCGTCATTGCCCAACTTGATCGGGCAATCCAGAACTTGGATCCTCCGGTCAAGCCGGAGGATGACTTTTGAATTATGAAAATAATCGTAGCTAAGACAGCTGGTTTCTGCTTTGGCGTAAAGAGGGCTGTAGACATTGCCTTCCGCGTATCCATGACAAAGCATAAGGGGGTGTATACCCTTGGTCCGATAATCCATAACCCTCAGGTAGTAGAAAGGCTCGCGGAGAAAGGGATTATTCCCATAAAAGAAATTAAAGGGAAGAAAGATATAAAGGCCTTGATAATCAGAACCCATGGCATACCCCGTAACCTCTCAGAAGAGATATCATCAATAGGATGTGAGATAATAGACGCAACCTGTCCATTTGTAAAAAAGGCTCAGTATTATGCTAAACTCCTTAGGGAGGAAGGTTATCAGGTAGTTATCCTGGGGGAAAAGGAACATCCTGAGGTAAAGGGACTTATGAGTTACGCAAGTGATGATGCCATCGTAGTTGATGGTAATAGACCTCTCCCGAGACTAAAGAGTAAGGTAGGAATTGTTGTCCAGACTACTCAACCCCTCGAGGCATTGAAAAAGGTTCTCTCTCATGCAATTGGGTATGCAAAGGAGATAAAAGTATATAATACGATATGCAACTCCACAGCCTTGCGACTAAAGGAGACGGAAAACATGGCCTGTAAGGTGGATATAATGATTGTCGTAGGCGGTAAAAACAGCGCAAATACAACACAGCTTGCAAAGCTCTGCAGGTCTCTTTCTGTAGCTACATACCATATAGAGACGTCCTCTGAAATTAAAGATGCATGGTTCAAGAGGGCAAAGAAAGTCGGTATAACAGCTGGAGCATCAACTCCTGGGTGGATCATAAAAGAAGTAGAGGAGAGAATTAGAAATATAGGAGGATAAACTTTTCGTGGAACTTAAAAACAATGAAATGGAAAAACTTTATGCTGAGACCTTCCATAGTATTGTAGAAGGGACAATATTGAGGGGGAGGATATTAGCACTGAAGCAGGACGGGGTCATAGTTGATATTGGGTATAAATCTGAAGGTTTTGTTCCTATCAGCGAATTTTCTGAAGAAGAACTTGCATTAATTAAGACTGGAAGTTTTATAGATGTATATGTTGATGAGATATTTGATTCTGAAGGTATTATTCATCTTTCAAAAGAAAAGGCAACCAAGATAAAGACATGGGAACTCCTCCAAAAAGCACTTCAGGATGGGACTCCTATAGAGGGAATTGTCGTTGGAAAAACAAAGGGTGGCCTTTTTGTGAATATATCAGGGATAAATGCCTTCCTTCCAGGCTCCCAGGTTGACATAAAAGCACCAAAGGAGATTGATAATCTCATTGGTCGAAGAATGCTCTTCAAGGTTTTAAAACTGAATAGCAAGCTTTCTAATGTTATTGTTTCGAGAAGGGCAATACTCGAGGAGGAAAAGCAGAGAAAGAAAGCCGAGACCCTCGAAAGGCTTAAAGAAGGTGCCCTTATGGAAGGGATAGTTAAAAACATTACAGATTACGGAGTCTTTATTGACCTCGGTGGAATAGACGGATTGCTCCATATCTCAGATATCTCCTGGGGAAGGATAAACCATCCCTCTGAATTCTTTGTTCTTGGAGATGAAGTAGAGGTTCTCGTTCTCAAATATGACGAGGAGAATGAAAGGGTAACGCTTGGATACAAACAGAAAAAGCCAGATCCATGGTTCACTGTAGATGAAAAATATCCTGTTGGTAAAATGGTAAAAGGCAAAGTTGTAAGTGTTACTGACTATGGTGCCTTTATTGAACTTGAAGAAGGCCTTGAGGGACTTGTACATATATCTGAGATAGACTGGCTTCCACGGCCAAAACATCCATCAAAGTATCTCTCCATTGGAGAGACTGTTGAAGCCCTTGTTGTAAAGGTAGATAAAGAAGAAAGACGTCTCTCTCTGAGTATAAAGCAGCTCAAACCAAGCCCGTGGGAGCTTGTTTCTCAACGCTACACTGTTGGCCAGAAGATTTCTGGCAAGGTCAAGACCATTGCTGACTTCGGTGCCTTTGTAAGTCTTCCCGAGGGAGTCGATGGTCTCATCCACATTTCTGACTTTTCATGGACAAAGCATGTAAAACATCCGTCAGAAATGTTGAGGAAGGGACAGAGAATTGAGGCAATAATATTGAGCATAGAACCAGAGGCTGAGAGGATTGCCCTCGGCCTGAAACAGCTCAAACTTGATCCCTGGTTAAAAGAGATACCAGAGAAGTTCAAGCTCGGCTCTGAGGTAAAAGGAAAGGTGCTGAGAATTACTGATTTCGGCATATTTGTAGAACTTGAGGGTGGCGTTGAAGGTCTTATATATTCTTCCGAGATCGTAAAACAGGCTTCAGAAAAGGCAGAAGATTCTCTAAAAGAAGGTGATGATATTTGGGTAAGAATCATAAAGGTCGATCTTGATGAAAAGAAGATAGGACTGAGCATGAAAAACCTTAAGAGGCTGGAAGCGTGAAAAAGGTCTTTTTTATTATTCTTGGCTTGTTCATACTTCTTGTCATTGTAAGCATTATCCTTGTAATACTCCAGAGGGGTACACCTATAGGTGATAAAATTGCCCTGATTCATATTGAAGGTCTCATTACTGATTCTAAAGAGACAGTGGATGAGCTCAAAGAGTATGTGAAGAACCCATCAATAAAGGCCATTGTACTACGCATTGAAAGCCCTGGCGGTGCTGTTGCTCCTTCACAGGAGATCTATGAGGAGGTAAGAAAGGCCGTTGTAAAAAAGAAAGTTCTGGTATCCATGGGCTCTGTTGCTGCATCAGGAGGCTACTATATAGCCTCGTCTGCAACAAGGATTATCGCAAACCCAGGAACTCTTACTGGATCAATTGGAGTTATTATGGAAATCCCAAATATAGAAGGACTTATGAACAAGCTTGGTATCAAAACAGAGGTTGTTAAGAGCGGGAGACACAAAGATATTGCATCAATATTCAGAGGGATCGGGAAAGAGGAGAGGGAGATTCTTCAGGGTGTCCTTGACAATGTGCACGAGCAATTTATTAAAGCCGTTGCAGAGGGAAGAAAAATGCTCCCTGATGACGTAAGAAAGATTGCTGATGGAAGGGTTTTTACAGGCGAACAGGCCCTCAAGATAGGACTCGTTGACGAGCTCGGAAACCTTGAGGATACCATTCAGGCTGCTGCGAAACTCGCTGGAATAAAGGGAGAGCCGGTTATCGTCAGCAAGAAGGAGCGTTTCTCTTTCATCGATTTAATTAAAAATAAGATTCCCAAAGAATGGACAGACCTTTCTCCCTCAGTTAAAGTGAAATATCTCTTTACACCATGAGGCGTTAATAACTAATGACCAAATTCTAATAACCAAATAATATCCAATGATTCAATTACTAATAAACAAACATAATACAAATACTTCAATCGTAACTGGTTTGGTTGATCCTCGGATTTATTTGATGTTTGGAATTTGATTATTGGTGCTTATTTGGTAATTGGCTATTGGTGTTTGATTAATTTAATGAGAAGGAGGGGAATTCCATGACTAAATCAGTGCTCATAGAAAAGGTTTCAGAAAAGTTCGGAAGCCTGACAAGAAAACAGACCGAGATTGTTATAGACACTATCCTTGAGACTATGAAGGATGCCCTTATCAAGGGCGGCAAGATCGAGATTAGGGGTTTCGGGAACTTCAGACTGAAGAGCAGAAGACCGAGGATGGCAAGAAACCCGAAGACAGGAATAAGGATTGACGTACCAGCGAAGAAGGCACTTCACTTCAAAGCAGGAAAGGCACTCAAAGAGGCTATGAATCCAACGAATCCCTAAACGGCTTTTATCCTACCCTTCCTAAAGACCTGGACACCCTTTATCTAAGTCTGGGTATATGCATCAGGTCCGGGTCTATCAATTGTGATAAAATGATCTAACATAGAGATATGAAAGGCAAGGTCTATATAGTTGGTGCAGGGCCTGGTGATATTGGGCTTCTTACTGTTAAGGGTTTAAGGTGCCTTCAAAAGGCTCAGGTTGTCATATATGATTTCCACCTCAATGCCCAGATATTAAATTATATTAACCACGATGCAGAATTTATATATGCCGGGAAACGTGGCGGGCATCACACAATGGCTCAGGACGAAATCAATGCAATCCTTATAAAAAAAGCAAAGGAAGGTAAAATCATATGCAGGCTTAAAGGCGGCGATCCATTTGTATTTGGCCGGGGAGGAGAAGAAGCTGAAGCATTATCAAGAGAAGGAATAGAATTCGAAATTGTCCCAGGTGTTAGCTCATCTGTTGCAGCGCCTGCCTATTCAGGAATCCCTCTGACTCATAGGCTTTATTCATCTTCCTTTGCAGTAATACCGGGGTATGAGGATATTACCAAAAAAGAAAGTACCATTGACTGGTCGAAGCTTGCCACAGGTGTTGGTACACTCGTATTTCTCATGGCTGTTAAAAATATAGACATGATTACCCAAAAATTAATCGAGAACGGCCGATTGCCTGATACCCCTGTTGCAGTAATCAGATGGGGCACAAGGCCTGACCAGAAAACAGTTGTCGGAACATTGAAAGATATCAGCGGCATTATAAAAGAAAAGGATATTAAACCGCCTGCAACAATGGTTGTTGGAGATGTTGTAAGGCTCAGGGAATCTCTAAAATGGTATGAGAAAAAACCGCTTTTCGGGCATAGAGTGCTCGTCACAAGAGAGCACATGGAAGGGTTTGAACCCCTTGAAGAACTCGGTGCCGAGATCATCGAATTTCCAACAATAGAGGTTGTGCCGCCAGTAAGCTATGAAGAGCTTGATAAATCAATCGATAACATAGATAGGTATGACTGGTTGATTTTCACAAGTAGAAACGGGGTGAAATATTTTTTCAAAAGAGTTTTTGACAGAGACAGAGACATCAGGGATTTAAAGGGGATAAAGATCTGCGCCATAGGAACAATGACAGCAAAAGAGATAAAAAAATACGGTTTAAAGACAGACTTGATCCCTGATGAATTTAGCGCCGAGGGACTGATTAAATTAATTCAGGAGTTTGAGGGCTCAAGAGGCAAAGGATTAAAGGGAGTGAGATTTCTACTGCCGAGGGCTGAGAAGGCAAGGGAAGTCTTTCCAGAAAAGGTAAGAGAACTCGGTGGAGAGATCGATATACCTGTAACATACAGAACGGTAAAGCCGGAATCTCGTGGAAAAAGATTGAGGAGATTTTTAAAGGAGGGAAGGATTTCAATAGCCACTTTTACAAGCGCAGCAACCTTTAATAACTTTAGAGAGATAATGGGAGAGGATGCTGATGAGCTTCTCAAAGGAGTAACTATCGCTGTCATAGGGCCTGTAACAGCAAAGGCTATTGAAAAAGCAGGGCTTCATGTTGACATCATGCCAAAAGAGGCAACAATACAGACTCTAGTTGAGGAGATAATCAATTGGGCAACAAAGCGGAGAAAAAAATAAATGCAATAGCTTGGGGAATGCAGTGTGAGCTTTCCTGAAATAGATACCCTCATCTTTTTCTTCATTAACAGGGACCTACAGAATAGACTCTTTGACGTTGCCATGCCTTTCATAACTGGCAAGGCCTATCTCCTGATACTCCCTCTTGTAGTTTGGTTCCTTTATAAGGACTGGAAAAAGGCATGTCTTGCTCTCGTACTCGGTTTTGTCTCCCTATCTTTATCTGACTGGGGTTCATACATCCTGAAGCATATTTTTGAAAGGCCGAGGCCCTGCAACGAGCTCGAGGGCGTCCATCTCCTTGTCGGTTGTGGAAGCTCTTATTCGATGCCCTCAAACCATGCTGCGAATAGTTTTGCTTTTGCAATTCCATTTTTTGTCTTTTTTAAAAATAGGCTGCGATATGCCTTTTTTATTGTTGCTTTTCTTGTGAGTTTTTCAAGGATCTACGTTGGTGTGCATTATCCTTCAGATTCTCTTGTTGGAGGACTACTCGGCATGGGTGTAGCACTATCTTTAATTGGTCTCTATAACAGGGCATATGAAAGGTTTAAAGTAAAACCTTACTCTACGGTACTATTTGTTTTACTTCTCGCACTCAGTCTGTTCAGAATATATTACATCCAGAGAGGCCCTCTCGATTTGAGTCCTGATGAGGCTCATTACTGGGAGTGGTCCCGGAGGCTTGATTGGAGCTATTACTCAAAGGGGCCGATAATTGCATATCTCATATACATTGGCACAGCGATACTCGGAGATAATGTCTTTGGTGTCAGAATACTGGCAGTTATCTTCTCTGCTCTCGGTAGTATCTTCATGTATCTACTCGGAAAGAAACTTTATGATGACCAGGTCGGTTTTTTCTCAGCGATATTGATTCAGGTAATCCCTCTTTTTTCAACC
>DASPRG010000037.1:0-4081 GCA_035624555.1 Thermodesulfovibrionales bacterium | reverse complement strand
AGCCGCAACCTTTAGGTTACGTGTATTTAAAAACCATGTTTTGAATGCGGGCTAATGTGCTTTAGTGGCTGGTGCCGTCTTTGAGTAGTTTGTACTCGATACTATCCACAAGTGCCTGATAGGAGGCCTCGATGATATTCTCTGAGACTCCAACAGTACCCCACCTTTTTCCCTCGTCTCCTGACTCAATGAGTACCCTGACCTTTGCAGCCGTTCCTTTCCCTGCTGCAAGGACACGAACTTTATAATCATGAAGTTTTACATATTTCAATTCCGGATAGAATTTATCGAGGGCCTTTCTCAGGGCATGGTCAATAGCATTGACAGGGCCGTTACCAGTTGCTGCTGTGTGCTCAATGTGGCCGCCAACTTTTACCATTATAGTAGCTTCACTAATAGGATCTTCTCCTTCTTTTCTTTTTTCTACAATAACTCTAAATCCTACCAGGTCAAAGAATCTCCTGTGGAGGCCGAGGGATTTTTTCATCAGGAGTTCGAAAGATGCCTCAGCACCCTCAAACTGGAAACCCTCATTCTCAAGATTCTTGAGGGTAGTGACCATATCCTGTAACTGAGGAGAATCAGGGTCAAGATTAATACCGAATTCCTCTGCCTTTCTTAAAATATTACTCCTACCAGCAAGGTCTGATATTAAAACCCTCTGTGAATTACCAACAAGCCCAGGGCGGATATGTTCATAGGTCTCCGGCCTTTTCTGGACTGCACTCACATGAATTCCGGCCTTATGAGCAAAGGCACTGTCTCCCACAAAAGGCTGCCGCTTAAAATGCCTCAGATTTGCAATCTCGTTCACAAACCTTGACACATCCCTAAGCCTCTTGAGCTGTTCATCTCGAATACAGCTTATCCCAAGTTTAATCTGGATATCAGGAATGAGAGAACAGAGGTTTGCATTACCACATCTTTCTCCAAGACCGTTAATTGTGCCCTGCACCTGCGATGCACCGCTTTCTATGGCTACTATTGAATTTGCAACAGCACATTCAGAGTCATTGTGTGCATGTATTCCAACAGGTATGCGGACACTCTTCATAACGGTGTCTATAATACTTCTCACATCATTCGGGAGGCTCCCGCCATTTGTATCACATAACACAAGGCAGTCTGCCCCTGCATCCTGTGCTGTAGAAAGGCATTTCATTGCATAATCTGGATTACCTTTGTATCCATCAAAGAAGTGTTCTGCATCGAAGAAAACCTTCTCGACATATCTTTTCAGGTAGACAATGGAATTGTTAATAATATCAAGATTCTCTTCGAGGGGTATCCTCAGTGCTTCTGTGACATGAAAATCCCAGGTCTTTCCGAAGATCGTTATAATTTTAGCCTTTGAGTCAAGGAGGGCCTTTATCGTTGTGTCTTCATCAACCCTGTGCCTTGGCCTATGTGTGCTCCCAAAGGCAACGACCTTTGAGTTTTCGAGGCTCAGTTTTTTTACCTTTTTAAAGTAGTCAATATCTTTTGGATTAGAGCCAGGCCAGCCTCCCTCAATATAGTGAACGCCGAGATTATCAAGCTTTTCTGTAATCCTGAGCTTGTCCTCTACAGAGAAAGCTATATCCTCTGTCTGTGAGCCATCCCGTAATGTTGTATCGTAGATTTGTACCTGGCGCAATTTTATTTCTCTCCGAGACCAAAGGTATCATGTAAGACTCTAACAGCGAGCTCTGAGTACATTGCTTCAATAACACAGGAGATCTTTATTTCAGACGTACTGATCATCATGATATTTATACCGTGTTTTGCAAGGGTCTCAAACATCTTTGCTGCTACACCCGAATGAGTCCTCATGCCCACACCAACAATGGAGACCTTAGCTATGTCTTCCCTGAGGGTTACACCTTTTGCGCCGAGTTCAGCAACAATCCCCTCGGTTAACTTGAGTGTTTTATTACTATCTGTCTTAGGAACTGTAAAGGAAATATCCGTTGCCTTTCCGTCACTGCTTACATTCTGAACAATCATATCAACAATTATGTTTGCCTCTGCGATTGCATGAAAGAGTTTTGCTGCAATCCCTGGCCTATCATGGACTGCTGTCACTGTTATCTTTGCCTGATTCTTGTCATAGGCAACACCTGACACTACAACCTTTTCCATTTCCTTATCCTCCTTAACCACGAGGGTACCGGGATTGTCATTAAAACTTGACCTGACTACCAGCGGGACGTCATATTTCTTTGCAAATTCGACAGACCTTGTCTGGAGAACCTTTGCACCGAGGCTTGCGAGCTCAAGCATTTCGTCATAAGAAATCTTATCAAGTTTTTTTGCTTCTGGAACAATATTGGGATCCGTTGTATACACACCATCAACATCTGTATAGATTTCGCAGAGGTCTGACTTGAGCGCTGCTGCAATCGCTACTGCAGAAAGGTCAGAGCCACCTCTTCCAAGAGTTGTAACATCAGAGGTCTCTGTTATCCCTTGAAATCCAGCGATAACAGGTATGATGCCTTCATCTATCGCTCGCCTTACTCTTTCTCCCGTGATCTTTTCTATCTTTGCCTTTGTATGAACGTCATCTGTTATAATCCCCACCTGCCTTCCTGTAAAAGACAGGGAATTGCAGCCGAGTTCTCTTATCGCAATGGCTGTGAGAGCAGCGCTTATCCTTTCTCCTGATGAGAGCAGAAGATCCATTTCTCGCTCATCAGGACTTGGAGATATTTGACTTGCGAGGCCGATGAGTTTATCTGTTTCCCCTGACATTGCGGAGACGACGACCACAACATGATTGCCCTGTTTCTGGGTTCTCACAACCCGCTCTGCAACAGCCCTTATCCTCTCCAGGCTTCCAACAGATGTGCCTCCGTATTTCTGAACAATAAGCATTAGTCCAAGACCTCTTCTGACATTGTGTAATATAACATGTAAAAATAAACAACCTCAAATTCTCGTGGACAAACATACTGAAAAGGCAGGTATCACCCGATTCTTTTAGGAGTACAGAGATAGGAGGCAATAATATTACATTGACTCCTTAGCCGTGGCCTGTATAACCTCTTTGATATTCCTATCGATAACTTGTGGAAGGAAAGGTATATCCAGGTTTAAGAAACCAGAAGTTATCACAGAAACAGCGTTCTCTCTGGAGATACCCCTCGACATTAAATATTCAACCTGCTCTTCAGAGATTGGTCCTATTGAGGCTTCGTGAGAGAGTTCAGCCTTTAGTGCACCTTCAGATATCAACTGAGGTATTGCGAAAATCTTCCCCTTATTCGAGAAAACAATTCCGCGACAGTCAAGATGGGCTAAACAATAACCCTTGGTCTTAGCTACCAAGTCTCCTCTTGCATAGATTACGCTCTCATCTGCTGCGATCGTCCTTGCAATAGATTCACCTCTTGTCTCTTCTCCCTCAAGGATTATTCTTGTACCGAGATCAATGTAAGAGTCTTTGAGTCCATACACAACAGTGTTAAATTTGGCAGAAGCTCTGTCACCCTTGAGATAAGCAACGGGGAAGGCCTGAATTGACTTCACTGGTTTTAAGAGGACATAGTTGCTGACAAAAACTCCATCCTCTTCAACGATGGCCCACGTCCTTGGCCTTACATGAAAATTGTCAGCCCAGTTATGGATCATTGTGAAGAAAAGTTTGCCGCCCTTTTTGATAAAGAACTCAGAAATGCCAAGATGTATTCCCTCAGCTTCTCCTTTCGATAAAGTACATCCTGTTATCACCTGTAGTTCTGCGCCTTCCTCTACTATGATTATGTTGTGAACATTTTGACTCACATAGTTTTCTGCAACCAGAAGACATGCCTGAACAGGATATTCAAGTTTCTGGTTTGGTAAGGCCCTGATGAAGTATCCGTGCGTCATATTCAATTCTGCCTGTGCTGTGTATTTATCTTGATCAACAGGAACAGCTCTCCAGTAATAATCTTCCAGCCAGTCATATTTTTTTAAGGCATCTGTTGTACTCATTATCTCAAGCTTGCCCTCGTATAGCTTGTTTAATCTTTCGTAGACAACAGAGTGGTCAACCTGAAAATATGATCCTGACCGCACCTCTTCATTCACATTGATACCGGCCATAACAGCAGCTTCT
>DASPRG010000018.1:0-3048 GCA_035624555.1 Thermodesulfovibrionales bacterium | reverse complement strand
TACCGTGACCATCGGCGTTGAACCCTTTGAAGCGATTGAAGGACCAGTGGTCCTGGAGAAGATTGTCGTTATGAAGCCTTCCGTAAAAAAATGAGGATACCTATAGGTATTTATTAAGGTTCTCATAATTGAATAGACATTTACCTGAAAATCTCCCCTCCCCCCTGGTTTATTTTTGTCAAGTACTTTTTTTGACATTAACATACGGAGGTCTTAAATGAAGCACCTTGCCTTACCCTGGTATTTGAGAGTCTCAACGGAGCTCTTATCTTGCTTCATTGGGGCTAAGGTGCAAGCGGAGAGTTATACAAGCTCTTTTTCGAAGGTCGGCAATTGCCGCCTTAATGGGGCAGGTGATAATCTCCCCGCTTACGCTTTAAGACACTCAGGTTTTATCTATGCGGCCTCCTTTAATTGTTGTGTTTTTGTATACCGAGCTATGTAAACGCTATGATCGCGAACAAGTGCGAAAATTATACTGAGCAGTTTACGGGATATGGCAACCAAGGCCTTTATCTTCGGCATCCCTTTTTTAAGATGATGCTGATATTGCTTATGCAGTATTCCGCCTTTTCTCACGACATTTATAGAGGCAAAAAACAGGAGTTTTCTCAAAAGTGGCCTTCCTCTTTTCGATATTCGCCTCTTTCCTTTATGTTTGCCGGAGCTGATCTCAAAAAGGTCCAACCCGGCATGTTTGATCACCTCAGATACTGTTCTGTATTTTTTGAAATCCCCCATCTCTCCAATAAGGCCTGCTGCCGTAATCTCGCCAATTCCCTTTATCGAAAGAATAAAACGGCTGTACGGGACTTCCTTGAGATGCTTGCTCATAAGGCTCTCGATCTCGCTAACGAATCTTTCAATGCCTTCTATAGTGGAAATAATTTCCTTTATCTCAAGAACAATGCTGTCATGGCCTTCTATAATCCCTACAGAATCCATAGCCGCGTGATACAATGCCTCAGCGCGCTCCCTCCCCAGTCTTCCCCTGCTTACTTTCTTAAGGATTTGCGTCAGCGACTCTGCGCCTTCTTTCCCAATGTCCTGCGGCCTCGGGTAGTTCTTCAAAAGATATTGAGTGCTTTTCAAGGTGATATCCTTCATAACCGGCATAAACTCCGGGAAAATAAGAAAAACCAGATCTCGAAGCTGGTTCAAAAGTATACCCATCCTTTGTATGCTTCTTTCTCTGGCTTGTGTCAATCTGCGCAACTCCGCCACAGTGCCTTCAGGAATTATTACCGTAAGAGCATGTCCAAGCTCTATGATATCGGCAATAATCTTGGGATCCTTTTTGTCTGTTTTGTTTGGAGAATTCCCTTGCAGTTCTTTCAGTCTCTTCGTATGCAAGGGATTTACCTGCACAAGGCGTACATTGCGTTTCCGCAAAAAGTGCAGCAACGGCTCTGCGTAGGGCCCTGTGGATTCAAAACCTATAACTACATCCGTAAGGTTAAGGGATCTCTTGGCTTGGCATATTCGCCACCAAAACTCTTCAAAGCCCTTCCTGCTGTTAAAAAATTCAAAAGTCTTCCCTTCGGTACCATCAGGAAATCTGTAATATCCTGTATGCTTTACCTTTCCCATATCGACTGTCACAAGAAGTGTTTTCTCACTTATCCTTTTAAGCTTTTTTGTGTTACTATTTCTCATGGCTATGCTCCTTTCTTTAAGTTGGCTTTCACCAACTTGCTATTGTGGTTAAGAAGGAGTATAGCCTTTTTTATTCAGCTTTCTCATCCTCTCTCTAATATAGCAAGCTCTGATTATGCCACTCAAGCACTTCAAATGTATCCTTTTGTTCTTCATCCCAGTTCGTTGCCACTGCATGATGGAAATATTTCCCCATCTCAAATAAGTTCTCTTGCTTCCGTAACTCTCTCTTTATTACAAGACGAAAAGCTTTTTTCGTATGATTCATGGTATGAATCGTTTCTGCTATCTCATATCCACAACCTTTTACAGGCTCTATCCATTGCTCATCAGGAATGGATGCTATTACTGTTCTTACTGCCTGATCCATATCCGCCGTTATTGCCCATTTAACTCCGTCTTCTTCTAAATCATTTATTAATTCCGCCTGATATGAGGCGCTGTCTGCTCGATAGTATCCTATCCTCTTACCCTTAGGCATCCGTCTCTTGCACTCCCCGTAAAATCCCTTCTGCCCAAAAGCAGGCGCTGTATTGCCTTCTCTGAATTCATCGCATATGCAAAGATTGAGTTCATATAGAAATCCAATCATCGGCATATACCCTTTATTGCCTTTATATGTATAAAAAGCATCTGCTTTCTCTCCTATTATCTCCATCGCATCTGCATCTAATGTGTATACCTCTGTCTTGCCCCTATTCATCATCCTGTGATTGAGCTTATCTCTTAATACTCCTAATCCCTTTAATCCCAATTGTCCTGTCTGTAAATTGCCCATCCTTCGACACCAATCTCCCGCACTATTAGGGTCAGGGATACTGTTAATATCAATCAGCTTCATTAGTCCTTCTTCGTATTTTAATTCCCTTATATCCTCAAAACTTCTGCCACCGCCTTGCAGCATCAACACCAGCGTGTCTACAAAGACTGAGGGATTAAATCCACGATTACTCCCAGGTGGTGGTAAATACCTATCCGTTAGCTCTCTCAAGCCAATCCCATGATTAAACTCAGCCATCAACGCTAAACCACCCCGTGCCGTTAATTTCTCCCTCGTGATTTCTAACTTGAATGGAAACACCGTTTGTTGTATCATCTTTTTACCCTCCTGGTTTTTAGGATTTCACCTTTTGGGTGATATTATATATCACCTTAAACCTTTAACTATGAGGGTTTTTCTTCTTATCCTCTATTTCTAAATCTGTTTTAGGGTGCAAATTCTCTTAAGAGCTTTATTCTCAATGGTTCCCATGGTTATTAATTACGCTGCAATCCTCTCAATCTTAGAAACCTTTATCTTTGAAAGAATCGCTCGTGCCTCCTTCGTCATATCCACTCCATGCCACCGGAGCTCCTTGAGCTGCCAATAAACCATTGCCAATGCTCTATCTT
>DASPRG010000016.1:0-5492 GCA_035624555.1 Thermodesulfovibrionales bacterium | reverse complement strand
CAGACTCTTAAAAAAAGAACTGAGAGAAAACAGGTTTCAAAAACAGAGCCTGGAGAAACATATAGAAGAAGGAAGGAGATTAATCGGCGACACTATTCTTCGCATGCGAAGTATTCAAAAAGAATTGCAAAGGGTTAGGGAGGAAGCTGAAAGGCAAAAGTTCGATACGGTTATTCAAAAGATGGGCGATGGAGTGGTCGTCTGTACAGCCGATTGGAAGATAGCGGCGATTAATTCATCTGCCCAGAAGTACTTAAATATTACCGAGCTGGAAAAGATCAATTTAATTGATTTTATTTTAAAAAATTATTCTGTTTCCATCTCAAAAGAGGAAATGATTGATGTTTCTCGGTCGCATAAAACTTTTGATGTCATCAGACAGGAGACAGAACAATTTAAAGCATTATATTTCGAGGCAAGTTTGGATGTATTAAAAGATACCCAAGAGAAAGTTTCGAATATAATAGTGACAATACGCGATGTAACTGATGCGCGCACAGAGGAGCTAATGAAGCAGGATTTCTTAAGCCTCATGTCGCATAAGCTGCGCACGCCTCTTAACGTCATCACTCAAAGTGCATCCATAATTCAGAAAGAAAATATTTGCGGTTCACTTAATGACAAACAGAAAAAATACATAGAGTCTGTTTTAAGACAGTCGCGTTTACTTACAAATTTGATTGATGAACTATTAAAGTTCACGGAATTGAATACGATGAAACTCGATCTCCAGAAGGAGGAGATCATGCTGTGTGATTATCTGCCTCTCCTTGTCGATCCCATGATCGAAGGAATAAAGGATAAAAAAATAGAATTGAAAATTGATTGCTCCGATAAATGTTATATGATCCGCATAAATAAATCCCATATGAACATGATAATGAGAAATCTCGTCGAAAATGCAATTAAGTTTAACGATAAGGAAGTCATTAAAATCAACATCTCTGTCAAGAAGTCTGCACAAGAGCTTCAGATTTCTATCTACGATAATGGACGCGGTATACCTGCCGAGGACCAAGGGAAGATATTCGAAAAATTCTACCAGATAGAAAAATTCTTTACTGGAAACGTAGAAGGTGCTGGCTTAGGCCTCGCACTTGTTAAACGCCTCGTAAGTGCTTACGGTGGACAAATAGACTTGGAATCCGAAATCGGTAAAGGTGCGACATTTACTGTTACATTTCCTGCTTGATTATGTGCCCAAAATGGATCACTGGGGTTTGCACTTATTTGACAAACCTAATACTGATTCCTGCGAATTTTATCGTAATCCTCTCTTGTATCTATGTCGAGCACAATTCCTTCATCTTTAACTTCCAATAATCTTATTCTGTTAGGGTCATTATGTATTATGTCTCTTAAATTAAGACCTGCAAAGACTTCCTCGATAATAATTTTCGGAAAAAGGCTTGGATGACCTCTTTGACCTTCATATAAAGGAATAAGAATTTTATCAGGTGTTTCGAAATGACAATGAACAATTTTCTTAAATGTATCCGCTTTCACTAAAGGGTGGTCTGATAGAGACACGAGGACTCCTGATGAAGATTCTGCGATAGTGCGAAGTCCAATTCTGACGGATTCTGCCATTTCGCTTTCAGGATTCTTATTGAAGACAATTTTAACAGGAAGGTCTTTAATGGTATCAAGTATTTCATTTCCCCGGGGACCAAGTACTACGACTAAATCCTCAATCCCAGCATCTATGAGACTATCAAGACAGTACCTGATGATTGGTTTATCACCGAGAGGGAGGAGTTGTTTTAGCTGGCCCATCCTCCTCGATAAACCTGCTGCAAGAAGAATCGCTGAGACCTGGAGAGGCATGTTCCCTCCTGTATTTAATGATCTGTGCCATGATGCTGATGGCTATCTCTTCAGGTGTCACAGAGCTTATAGGGAGGCCTACAGGAGTTATAACTCTGTCAATGTCAGTTTGTGAGAACTCTTCGTCCCTGAGAGTCTTGAAGAGAAGGGCTTTTTTCCGCTTGCTTCCAAGGAGGCCTATATACCCTGCCTCAGTTTTCAGGCCAGCCTTTAATGCATCAAGGTCGTGATTATGACCTCGTGTTGCAATAACAAGATAAGTATTTTGATCAACAGGAACTTTTGAAAAAACTTTTTCAAAATCAATCATGACAATCTCATTCGCATCAGGAATATTGTCCCTGTTTGCATACTCTTCCCTTTCATCAACCACTGTTACCCTGAAACCTGAAAACCTCGCAACCTTTGATAATGCCTTCCCAACATGACCAGCACCGAGGATTACGAGATGAGGATCGGGAATTATTGGCTCTATATATACAAGGACTTTCCCTCCGCATACAAGACCACCATGCTTTTCAGTAAGTTCAAAAGGTATTGTTAGTGGAAAACCATCTTTTATTATAATTAAAGATGCCTGAACAACCTCTGCTTCGATACATCCACCGCCAAGGGTACCAACAGTGGAACCATCATCCCTGACAAGCATCTTTGCCCCTTCTTTCTGCGGAGAGGAACCGCTGCATTGAACTATCGTTGCAACCGCAGAAGACCTGCCCTCTTTCTTTAGTCTCAATATTTCTTCATAGATATCCACAGTAATTTATCCAAAAAAAGGCAGGGCATAGTATTTGAGCGGATTTTTTTGCTGATATTCCAATGAAAATATTTCTAAAATAAAGAGGCAAAAGCCTCGGTCTACGACTCGTAGAGAGTCCCGATCTTATCGGGGCGAGAATGAGCGAAAATACTATGTCCTGCCTGTGTGTCATGAATTATAAATAATTTAATTTCAATAAATTATTGTACACCTCACCTGAATATCTCTTTGAAAAAGAGTTTCATCATCTCCCATGAGCGCTTGTCCGCCTTCTCATTATAGGCCATACCTTTTGAAGGATCATTGCCAGCTTCAGGAACAGTAAAGCTGTGCACTGCCCCTCCGAAGATTACCATCTGCCAGTCAACACCTGCCTTACGCATCTCATTTTGAAAGGCGAGCACAGCTTCTTGAGGCACAAAGGGATCTTCCGAGCCATGGAAGACCAGTATCTTCGCCTTTATATTTCTTGCATCTTCAGGGTTAGGTGTAGCGAGGGCACCATGGAAGCTTACAACACCTGCGATATCAGCACCGCTACGTGCCAGTTCAAGCACAGTTGCACCGCCAAAACAATATCCCATGGCAGCAATACGGCTTTTATCAGTGAGTTCATGATTCTTGAGCACCTGCAGGCCTGCCTGAGCACGGCCTCTCATAAGACTGCGGTCTTTAAAATACACACCGGAAACCTTTGCTGCCTCTTCGTGATCCTTTGGTCTCACACCTTTGCCATAGATGTCTGCTGCAAAGGCAACGTAACCAAGTTCTGCAAGCTCGTCAGCGCGTCTTTTTACATAAGGTCCGAGCCCTGTCCATTCATGGACAACCATCACGCCCGGACGTTTCCCTTTGATTGCATCGTCATATGCTAAATAGCCTTCAAGAACTGTATCGCCCTGTTTATATTCAATCGTTTCCGTATGGAGTTTTGCCTGGGCATTGGTGGCCAGGAAGATGATAAAAACTATGGATAGTAAATATTTCATAACATCCTCCCTGTTACCTGAAATTATTCAACATTATATTTACGTCTAATCTACTCTATCAGAAATTTTTCTGCATCTATGCTGGAAATGGTATTTGAGCGGATTGTCGAAGCGCCCCCTCGGTCTACGACTCGTAGAGAGTCCCGATCTTATCGGGACGAGAATGAGCGAAAATACTATATCCTGCATAATACCAATGCTTTTCTGGAAAAATTCATTAGACTTTGACTGCAGCCTCTTTTACCGTTTCAGGTGTCATTGGAAGTTTATGCAACCGGATTCCTTTTGCATTAAATACAGCATTCGCCACTGCAGGCGCAATGGGTGGAACCCCTGGTTCACCAATGCCTCCTAGTTTTTCCTTGCTCCTTACAATATGAACTTCTATATCAGGTGCTTCATGCATTCTCAGCAACTCATAGTTATGAAAATTGCTTGAGGCAACACCGCCGTTTTCAAGTTCAATCTTCTCTTTTAGCGCCGCACTCAGGCCCATAGTGATTCCGCTTTCCATCTGGGCAGTTATGATGGCAGGATTTATCACATCGCCGCAATCAACAGCGCACACAACTCTATGAACCTTGATTGTCCCTGTCTTTTCATCAACAGAGACTTCTGCAACCTGGGCAACATAGCTTCCAAAGGAAAAGTGTTGGGCAATACCACGACCTTGTCCCTTTTTTAGAGGTCTTCTCCATCCTGCCTTTTCAGCAGCAACCTCGAGAACTTTGTATGCACGCTTATGGTTTTTCAAATGGTTTAACCGGAACTCCAGGGAGTCCTTTTTTGCTGCATGGGAAAGCTCATCGATGAAACACTCTACGGTAAAGGCATTGTGTGTACTACCAACAGAACGCCAGAAGCCAACAGGAACAGGCGCATCGAGCCTAACATATTCAACGTAAACATTCTGGATTTCATATTCCATGTTCTCGATACCTTCCACGGCTGCAGGATCTATGCCATTTTTCATCATTTGAGGAAAAACACGGGAGAAAATGGATGGAACAACTACCTTGTGAGACCAGGCAATTAGATGACCTTTATCATCAATACCCCCTTCTATCCTACAGCAGTTTGCAGGTCTATAAAGATCATTCTTCACATCCTCTTCTCTTGACCATATGAGCTTTATAGGTCTACCCGTTGCTTTGGACAACTGTATCGCTTCTTCTACAACATCCGTTTCAAACCGTCTCCCAAATCCACCACCGAGATAAGTTGTATGGACGAATATCTGATCAGGTTTTAAGCCTGTTATTTTTTCTGCTACTTTGAGCACACCTGTTTGATTCTGTGTCGGAACCCATATTTCACAATTGTCTGCTGTGACATGGGCTGTGCAATTCATTGGTTCCATTGTTGCATGATAGAGATACGGTAAAACATACGTCGCATCAACCTTTCTAAAAGCCTTGTCCAAAGCAAGTTTTGTATCTCCGTCGTTTCGTGCGACTACCCCGTCTTTTTTCAAATTTTCAATAAGCATCTTTTGAAGACTTTCATTATTGAGCTCAGGATGAGAGCCCTTGTCCCATTTAACATTGAGGGCAGCTCTCCCTTTCCATGCCTTTTCAATGCTCTCAGCACATATGGCCTTACCTCTGTAACCATAAGAAGGTGATTTAACATCTATTACGTATTGTACACCGGCTATTTTTAGGGCTGCTTCCTTATCATAAGACAAAGCCTGTGCACCGTAAGCTGGCGGACGTTCTATAGAGGCATAAAGCATATCCGGAACAAAGACATCAATACCAAATACGGCAGAACCATTTACTTTTTCGATAACATCAAGGCGATCGAAGGGTTTGCCAATAATCCTGAACTGGCCTTCTTTCTTTAAAGTCGGATTCTGCGGTACTATCAGTTGGGAAGCATCTTCACAGAGCTGGCCATAGGTTTGTTTACGATTG
>DASPRG010000175.1:0-17337 GCA_035624555.1 Thermodesulfovibrionales bacterium | reverse complement strand
ACCGCCAGGAAACAATGAGATTTCTCGGCTTTCCCTTAATGAGATATATAGACATTAATGATTCTGAAGAGATTCTCAGGGCGGTAAGGCTTACCCCTGACGACATGCCTGTTGACATGATTGTTCACACACCCGGTGGTCTTGTTTTATCTGCAGAGCAGATTGCAATGGCTCTCAGACGACACAAAGCAAAGGTAACGATTTTTGTTCCTCACTATGCAATGTCTGGCGGCACCCTTTTATGCCTTGCTGCTAATGAAGTTGTTATGGATGAAAACGCTGTATTAGGTCCCATCGATCCACAGTTAGGTGAGTATCCAGCAGTATCAATTTTGAAGACTATAAAAGAGAAGGAACCTAAAGATATCGAAGATAAAACTTTTATTCTGGCTGATATAGCGCAAAAGGCCCTGGAGCAGATGAAGAACTTTGTCAAATATATATTACTCGACAGGGTTGATAAAGAAACTGCTGAAAAGATAGCCAATACACTCACCGAAGGCAAATGGACACATGACTATCCCATCACATTTGATGAGGCAAAAAACCTTGGTCTTCCTGTAACGGTTGGATTGCCTGAGGAGATTTATCAACTTATGGATCTCTTCCCACAGGCAATGCAACAACGTCCATCTGTTCAATATATACCTATTCCGTACAAAAGAGGGGGCGAAAGAGAAAAAGCCTCGTAATTGTTTTAATTGTTTTCCGGGAAAAAGGGATCATTATGCAAGGAATAATAACTGCAATTCATGGAGATGTTATAGAAATTGAGTTTAGTGATGGGCTTCCCAATATCAATGATGGCCTCATCGTAGAAAAGCCGGACAAGAAGAATATCATCCTTGAGGTACATGACCACACAAGCCATACAACAGTAAAGGCGATCGCACTCGGATTTACGGAGGGGCTTAAACGTGGAATGGCTGTCAAGTCTTTAGGCGAGCCTCTCCGCATCCCGATATGCAAGGATTGTCTTGGAAGGGTATTTAATATCTTTGGAGAACCTATAGATGACGAACCTTCTTTAAAAGACTATGTTCTAAAACCTGTTCACAAACCACCTCCCCTCCTTGAAGACCAGGTTCCTGCAACGGGAATTCTGGAAACAGGTATAAAGATTATAGATCTTCTGTCACCTTTTCTAAAGGGAGGCAAAATAGGCCTTTTTGGAGGGGCAGGGGTTGGGAAGACTGTACTGCTTATGGAATTCATTTATACAATAGCGAAGATTTATTCTGGGATATCGATATTCTGTGGTGTGGGTGAAAGGATGAGAGAGGGTCATGAACTCTGGAGAGAGATGCAGAGACGAGGCATCATAGAAAATGCAATTCTTGTATTCGGCCAGATGTCTGAATCCCCTGGTATAAGGTTCAGGACACCCCTTTCTGCAATTGCCCTTGCTGAATTTTTCAGAGACGAAATGAAAAGAGATGTGTTGTTTTTAGTGGATAATATCTATCGTTTTGTTCAGGCAGGAAATGAGGTTTCTGTTCTCCTCGGTAGACTTTCCTCCAGGGTCGGCTATCAGCCAACACTCTTTTCTGAGCTCGCAGAGGTAGAAGAAAGGCTTGTATCCACAAAAAGTGGTTCTATTACTTCAGTACAGGCCATATATGTTCCGGCTGACGACATAACTGACCCTGCAGTCGCGAATGTCTTTCCCCATCTTGATACAACCGTTGTCCTCTCACGCGAAATTGCTGCAATGGGGCTTTACCCAGCTATAGATCCCCTGCTTTCGACATCAAAGTTTCTAAGCCCTGAAGATGTGGGAGAAAGACATTATCAAATCTCTCAGGCAGTCAGGGAGCACCTTTCACGATATAAAGAACTTCTCGATATCATTGCCATGCTGGGAATAGAAGAGCTTTCTCCTTCAGACAGACTGATCGTCAAGAGGGCAAGGCGTCTCGAAAGGTTTCTCACGCAGCCCTTTTTCCTGACAGAGGAATTTACCGGCAGAAAAGGAAAACACGTACCTCTTGTTAAGACCCTCGATGGATGCGAGATGATCCTTTCTGGCAAGATGGATGAGATACCTGAAGAAGCCTTTTTTATGATAGGAGATACTGAGGAAATAAGATGAGCAATACATCCTTCAGATTGAATATCGTAACACCAACTAAGATGTTTGAAAGAGATATCAGATATATCAGGCTTAAGGATGAAACAGGATTCTTCGGCATCATGAAAGGGCATATCGATTTTCTAACAGTGCTTGTACCTTCCCTCTGTTATTACATAGACACGAACACAAAGGAAATCTTTCTTGCCGTTGACGGCGGAATCCTGAGTGTAAGAGGAGAAACTGTATCCCTAACCTCAAAACAGGTATTTGAAAGCGAGGACTCCGAAAAGCTTGCGGAAATAATCGAAAACACTATATGGAAAAGAGAAGAATCAGAGAAGACTTTTCTCAAAATGCTCGAAGGCATCGAAAGGTCATTCATGGAAAAGACTATCGAATTTATTAGAAGATTTTGATGGAAAAGAAAAGATTCTCCGAGGATATCGAAAAATCCGCAAAAGAACTCATGAAAGCACGTAAAGAAAAGACCTTCTGGCATTACGCTTCCGTCATTGGTGTTGGAGGTTGGCTCTTTGTGATCCCTGTCGTAGCGGGAGCATATCTCGGGAGGTATCTGGACAAAAAAATAGGCGGCATATCATGGACTGTTACATTCATTCTTATTGGTATGGCTGTCGGCATATATAATTTCTGGTATTTTTACCTAAGGAAAAACAGACAATGAGAAACATCGGCTTCTTCCCTGAAACAGTTTTTTCGGTCGGCCCAATTCATGTTACCAGTACGATTACTACCACCTGGTTTGTCATAACAGCTATAACAACCATCTGCTACTTTTTGACGAGGAAACTTTCTATAAAACCGTCAGCCTCCCAGGAGGTTTTAGAGGCGGTTTTTGAGACCATTGAAAAAACAATAAAGGATGTCCTGCCTCTTGACCCCTGGATAGTTGTCCCAGTGTTAGGCACATTGTGGATCTTCATAGGATTCTCAAACCTTACTGGCTTGTTGCCAGGACTTAAGACACCTACTGCAGATATTAACACAACTTTTGCCTTTGCCGTAATATCCTACTCAATGACCCATGTTTTTGGTATAGTGACTCAGGGATTTAAAGGATATCTCGCACACTACAAAGAGCCAACATGGATATTACTCCCTTTTCGCCTCATTGCAGAGTTTACAAGAACAGTTGCATTAGCAGTAAGGCTTTTCGGAAATATGTTGAGCGGTGAAATGATCGCTGTAATACTGCTTGGAATAGTCGGATTCCTCGTACCCATTCCCTTTGATTTGCTACACATCGTTATCGGGCTTATACAGGCTTATATATTTGGTGTTTTAACCCTTGTCTTCATAGCTGAAGGAATAAGAATGAAATCTTAAGAAGGAGGCTGAAATGGATTCTTTAACAATAATCATTTCTGTTTCAATAATAGCTGCAGGTCTTGCTATAGCTATCGGTGGATATGGCCCTGCAAGAGCCCTCGGCGAAGCTCTCACAAAGGCCCTCGATTCCATTGCCCGGCAGCCTGAGGCATCTGCTCAGATTATGAGAACCCTTTTTGTCGGAATGGCACTGATAGAGTCCATCGCCATATATGCATTTGTCATTGCGCTGATTATTCTTTTTGCTAACCCCCTCATAGGATATGTAGTGAAATGAAATTCGATATCTGGACATTCCTCTTTCAGATAATAAACTTTATTGTCCTTCTCTTTATCTTGAAAAGGATTCTTTATAAACCAGTGAAGGAAATTATGGAAAAACGGAGGGGCCTCATAGAGAAAACTGTCGAAGATGCTGAAAGGACAAAGAAGGAAGCACTGGAACTTAAAGAAAAATACCAGGAAGAGATGAATAATCTTAAGGAACTCCAGATTCGCATGACTGAAAGTATGAAAAATGAAGTAGAAGAGGAAAAGAATAAATTACTCATGGAAGCAGAAAAAGAAGCAGCAAAGATAATCGAAAAGGAAAAAGCTCTCTTTGATACAGAAAAAATGAGGTTCGAAATTGAATCAAAGGACAAGGTCATTAACGCCGTCTCCGTTTTTGCTATAAATCTCTTGAAAGACATTTCTGATGAGGAACTCCATAAGGGAATATTTAGAAAATTTTTAAGTGAGCTTGGAGGAACCGCATTAAACATTACACCCATGGAGGGGGAATCTGTAACAGTAGACCTCATCTCTGCATATCCAGTAGAGGAAGAGAAATTGACAGCTTTACGGAAAGCCATTGAATCACATCTTTCAAAAAAAGTAGCTGTCAATGCACAAATTGATAAAACCCTTATTGCAGGTCTAAAAATCAAGGTAAATGATATGGTTTATGACTCTTCGCTATTAGGCCAAATAAATTCCATCACATCGAGGCTCAAAGAGACAGCTTAAATGGAAAAAGAACTCCTTGGGATTTTCGAAAAAATAAGAGAAGAAGTTAAAAAGAGTGGGTTTTCTACTCTTATCTCTGAAGAAGGAAAAGTACTCTCCGTCGGAGACGGAATAGTCCATATTTCCGGACTGAGAGATGCAAAACTCTATGAGCTCATTGAACTTGAGAATGGAGATGAAGGAATAGTCTTTGACCTGGACATTCATAGCATCGGGGTAGTACTGCTTACTGAGAAAAATGGAACGAGGGCAGGTGAGAAGGCGTATAAAGCAGAGCGCATTGCCTCCGTAAATGTAGGAGATAGTCTTTTGGGACGGGTAGTAGATGCACTAGGAATACCCATCGACGAAGGACCTATACCGGAGTACACACTGTCGTATCCAGTGGAAAGAGAAGCCCCTTCTCTTCTACAGAGGGACTTTGTAACTGAACCTCTTTATACAGGGCTGAAGGTCATTGACTCCATGTTCCCCATCGGTAGAGGACAGAGGGAATTGTTAATAGGTGATCCATCTACAGGGAAAACCTCTATAGCTGTTGATACCATTATTAACCAGAAAACCTCTGATGTTATATCTATTTACGTTGCCATAGGACAGAAGAAGTCACGTATCATGAAGATAATTGAAGAGGTAAAGACATATGGTGATTTTTCAAGAACAATATTTGTAGTTGCCGATGCTTCGAACTCCCTTGGACTTCAGTATATCGCACCTTACAGTGCAACTGCTATTGCAGAATATTTTCTCGACAGGGGAAGAGATGTCCTCATTATTTATGACGACGTAACAAAACATGCAGAGGCCTACCGCTCATTGAGTCTTCTCCTTAAGAGAGCCCCTGGAAGAGAGGCTTATCCGGGAGATATATTCTTCATTCACTCGAGACTCCTCGAAAGATCTGCAAGTATCAGACGGGAATACGGAGGGGGTTCCATTACAGCTCTCCCTATAGTCGAAACGCAGCAAGGAAGAATATCCTCCTATATACCAACTAATCTTATCTCTATAACTGACGGACAAATTTATCTCGATACCTCTCTGTTTAACAAAGGCATAAGGCCTGCAGTTGATGTAGGCAAATCAGTCTCAAGGATCGGGGGAAAGGCACAGGTGGAGGCTATGAAGACTGTGGCTGAGAGGCTTAAGATAGACTATTCACGATTCATGGAGGTAGAAATATTTACCAAATTCGGCGCTCATGTAGAAGAAGAAACAGCAAAGCTTATCAAACGCGGAGAACGCCTGAGGGAGATACTGAAGCAACCCCGCTTTCATCCATTTTCACTTGAAGAAGAGGTAGTAAGCTTTCTTATCCCAGAGTCAGGGATGCTCGATGTCGTTGACATTGCATCAGTAGAAAAGGTTTACAGAGACATTTTGCATCAGACCAAACAAACATTCCCCGAGATCATGAAAAAGATAAAGCAAGAGGGAAGACTCAACAAGAAGGATATGGAAAAACTGAAGGACTTCATCACTCATGTCGAGGTGAAAAATTGATTTCTTCAATTGATATCGAGAAAAAAATAAAAGCCTTCTTTACTATTGAAGATATCATCAGTGCTATGAAGGCATATGCTGGAGTCACTATCAGAAAGACTGAAGATCTTGTTCTGAACATAAGGGCCTATGAAAAAAATATTCTCTGTGCCCTATCTGACGTTATGACATACTATCCAGGGAGCTCAATACAAGAACAGCAAGAAGGAAAAAGAGTCCTTATAGCCTTTGGATCTTCACAGGGTCTATGCGGACCATATAATGAAAAAATAGCAGACGTTGTTTCAGATACCATTACCGATAATGACACATTATTTATCATCGGAAGGAGGTTGAAAGCTTCTCTTGAATTAAAACACCTTACCTATGACTACTTTAACGACTCTATAGTAAGCGTCAACGGGATACAGGAAGCACTGAGAGAAACCATTTCCAAGATCATGAATATATACAAGGAGAAAGAATTTTATAACCTGACATTTATCTTTAGCTCTATTTCAGCAAATAAATCTGAGATCTCAACTGAACAGATTCTACCTCCTGATACCACCCAAGTGCATGATCTAAGAACTGCAAAGATTCCACCCCTTACGTATCTTAAACCTGAACTCATTTTCAATAAAGCCCTCGAAGAATTTCTCTACATCAGCCTTTATAGGGGCTTTACAGAATCTCTCAGAAGCGAAAACTGGTACCGACTGAGGAGCATGGAAGGCGCAGCAGAGAACATGAAGAGACGGATCTCAGAGCTTGATTCATTGCAGAAATATATCAGACAGGAAGAGATTACGGAGGAGATGCTTGAGATACTGGGAAGTGGAATGTTCTACAGGTAATAAATACCTTTGAGAATCCGAGGAATTAAAAATTATGGATGACATGAAAGAAAAATTTTCCAATATCCCTGATAGAATCTCCGGACTCGGTGAGCTGGCATACAACCTCTGGTGGAGCTGGCATCCGGCAGCGAGAATTCTCTTTAAAATGTTGAACAGGATTGTATGGAAAGAGAGTGGTCATAACCCTGTAAAGATGCTACGTGAACTCCCTCGAGAAGTTTTGGAATCAGTAGTAAATGACCAGGAGTATTTACACCTTTATGATGTTGCACTTACGCGATTCCATAACGATATAAAGACAAAAAAATGTTGGTTTGCTGAGAACATTGCTGATCCTGAGTGCCTTCCCATTGCCTTTTTTTCTGCAGAGTACGGGCTGCACCATTCGCTTCCTTTTTATGCAGGTGGACTGGGTTTTTTAGCTGGTGATTACCTCAAGGAGTGCAGTGATCTTGGCGTACCGCTAGTCGCGATTGGTTTTATGTATCCAGAAGGTTATTTGCTTCAGAAAATTCGTACAGACGGCTGGCAGGAAAATGTTGACGAAGTCCTCGACAGAGACGCTGCCCCTATTGCAAGAGTGCTTAATGAAAAAGGCGAACAACTTGTAGTCAGGGTACCTTTTATCGATCCTCCAATCTATATAGCCGTTTGGAAAGTGGTGATAGGCCGTATATCTTTATTCCTGGTGGACACTGATATTGACTTGAATGACCCCTGGAACAGAGCAATAGCTTATCATCTCTACACCGGTGATATTGAACAGCGATTACGACAGGAGATAGTTCTCGGTATTGGAGGCAGCGAGGTTTTAAAAACCCTGGGGATTAAACACTCGGTACTCCATCTGAATGAAGGGCATTCGGCCTTTGCCATTTTGGAACGAGTGAGAGAGAGGATAGAGGAAGGGCTAAGTTACGATGAGGCATCTAAGCAGGTCAGAGCTACTACGGTTTTTACTGGCCATACCCCTGTACCGGCAGGGCATGATGTCTTCCCTTTTCATCTTATGGATAAGTATTTTAGCCATTACTATCCACTTCTGGGTCTGACCCGTGAAAACTTTTTTCATTTTGGGATTGATCCAAAGGAACCAGCAGCCGGATTTAACATGACCGTTTTTGCGTTAAAAATGTCTGCCTATCGCAATGGCGTCAGTAAGAGGCATGGCGAAGTTGCCCGCCGCATGTGGCACACACTCTGGCCTGATAGAAAAGAAGAGGACGTCCCGATTGATAACATCACAAATGGAATCCATGTTCCTACATGGATAGAACCGAAAATACAGCTTCTGTATAATAAGTACCTTGGAGAGAACTGGATTGAAGATCATGACAATCCGATCATCTGGCAGTCAATAGACAACATACCCGATGATGAATTATGGCAGTCCCATTACTGGCTAAAGATGAAATTGATCAACGTTATTCGAGAACAGGTTCGCCGTCGCTGGATAGAAAACAGAATGGATCCTATCAATGTTGTAACTGGCGGCACATTGCTTGATCCCTTAACTCTCACCATCGGTTTTGCCCGTCGTTTTACCGCTTACAAGAGGGCAGACCTTATTTTTCATAATCTTAATCGCCTGCAAAAGCTCCTGAATAATCGCTGGAAACCTTTACAGATTATATTTGCTGGTAAAGCTCATCCTGTGGACGATGATGGAAAAAGAGCAATCCAGCGCATATTCAATTTTGCGCATAATCCTGACCTGGGAGGAAGGGTTGCTTTCGTCGAAAACTATGATGAACAATTGGCACAATATATGGTTCACGGAGTAGACATCTGGCTCAATAACCCTCTCCCCCCCCTTGAGGCGTGTGGAACAAGCGGGATGAAGGCATCACTGAACGGTGTCCCTCACCTGAGTATTCTTGATGGCTGGTGGATAGAAGGGTTTAATGGGAAAAATGGCTGGGCTTTTGAAGGTACAGATGATACTCATGATGCTGAGGCAATTTATGATATCCTGGAGAAGGAAGTCATTCCTCTCTATTACAATATAGAAGATGATGGTATACCTCATAACTGGGTAAAAAAAATGAAAGAAGCGATAAAAAGTACCGCACCGTTATTTAGTGCCCGTAGGATGGTAAAGGAGTATGCAAGAAAGTTCTACCAGAATGCATTGAAATCTCCACCTAAAACGTGAATGCTTAACACTTTCACGTTATATATATATCTCCACAGTTCTAAAAGAACTTATCAAAAAGCCCAAAATGCTAAAAGACATTACTGTCAAGGCTGAATCTTGAACGTAAAGCCTTCTGCGTGGGTTTTGCTTTAGTTTATAAAGGATTCTATCTTTAAGGAAATATTAAGGAGATGCTCTTGCATAACCTGCATTACCCTCCTGGTTTATGAACTGATTTAAACAATGCTGGTAGAAACAAAAGATTGCAGAGTATTGACCGTGTAAACTGCTGAAGGAATACTTTTATGGATTTTAAAGTCAGAAGCACATCTGAGTATAAAAAAATCTCTTTAGAAGAGACTCTTAGATTCATGGAGACATCAATAGAAGGTCTTTCTAATTCCGAGGTCAAGAAGCGCTTTGAGATATTTGGTTATAACGAAATAGTAGAAAAAAGGAATAACCTCTTACTCGAGTTCTTACTGCGCTACTGGGGTCCTATGCCGTGGTTACTTGAGCTGGCAATGGCGATTTCGTTCATATTGAGACATTATCTTGAGGGAATTATAATTTTTGTTTTGCTTACGGTAAACGCCATCATAGGCCACATGCACTCACGCGGCTCTCAAAAAGCGGTAGAGCTTCTAAAGAAAAAACTGGCAATTAAGGCAAAAGTCTTACGAGATGGGAAATGGATAATGAAGGATGCGAAAGAGATCGTGCCAGGAGACATTATTTCTGTTGGACTCGGCGATATAGTACCAGCTGATGCGAAGGTTATAGGCGGAGAGCTTTCTGTTGATGAGTCAGCCTTAACAGGAGAATCTTTACCTGTAGATGCACATCAGTCAGACATTATCTATTCAGGCTCTGTAGCGAGGCGGGGAGAGGCCAGGTGCATAGTGGTAAATACCGGAGCAAATACATACTTTGGTAAAACAGCCGAATTGGTCAAGATAGCCAAGCCAAAGTCACACCAAGAGGAAGTAATGATGGCTGTAGTCAAATATATGATGTATTTTGGTATAGCTGCATTAATACTAGTTTTAATATACGGTGTAGTAATGAGAATGGAAGAACACATTGTAACAATACTGACTCTTGCAGTAATCTTTCTCATGGGATCAGTACCTGTAGCCCTCCCGGCAGTCCTCACCATAGTCCAGGCTGTGGGTGCGATGGAGCTTGCCAAAAGAGGAGCGCTGGTAACCAGACTTGACTCAATAGAGGATGCCGCATCCATAGACGTTCTTTGCTTCGATAAGACAGGCACGATAACGCAGAACAGATTATCAGTTGCCAACAGCATCCCGTTTCCCGGATATAAAAGAGAGGATGTTATCAGAATAGCAGCTTTAGCGTCACAAGAGGAAGGCATGGACATAATAGACCGCGCGGTTATTGAATATGCTAGAAATATGAGAGTAGATTTAAATGAATACAAACAAATCTCATATACACCCTTTAATCCGTCAATCAAAAGGGCAGAGGCGATTATCGAGGGCCGTGGAGAGCGCTTCAGAGGTATTAAAGGTGCAGCCCAAATAGTTATATCTCTATGTCGGGGAATCGATAAAGAGACCGTAGAGGAGACAAACAGGACAATAGAAGAGTTTTCTCATAAAGGGTACAGAACAATAGCGGTTGCCCGATCAGAGGGTGATAACCTAAATAATCTTAAACTTACAGGATTGCTGCCGCTGGCTGACCCGCCCAGGCCAGACTCAAAAGACATAATAAAAGAGGCAAGAAAGCTGGGAATAAAGCCGATAATGCTTACCGGTGATAATATTGCCATAGCTAAAGAGATAGCCAGTCAGGTGGGTATCGGCAGTAAGATTATCCGGATGGTGGATATGGAAGGTTTAAGCGAAGATGAACAGGTAAGGATTGTTGGAGAAAGTGACGGGTTTGCTGAAATATATCCAGAGGATAAGTACAAGGTCGTGAAACTATTGCAATCCAGGGGTCGCATGGTAGGAATGACCGGAGATGGAGTTAACGATGCGCCAGCACTGAAGCAGGCAGAGATGGGAATAGCTATGAGCAACTCAACTGATGTTGCAAAGGCGTCCGCCAGCGTGGTCTTAACCGAATCGGGGATAAGTGTAATCATCGATGCGGTAAAGATAAGCAGGCAGACATACCAGCGAATGCTGACATGGGTCATAAATAAGGTTACAAAGGTTATAGAATTTGCCAGTTTACTTACCTTAAGCTTCTTATGGTTACATAAAATTGTGCTTTCTCTCCTGGGCATGTCACTGCTCGTGTTTGCAAACGATTTCGTGACAATGTCCCTGGCAACCGACAATGTAAAGCATACGAGCAATCCGAATAAGTGGAATGTAAAGAACATTACTCTCGCATCACTGGTGCCTGGTATGCTGTTGGTTGTCGAAGGTATGATCGTAATCCTGATAGGAATGAATTATTTCCACCTCGAATGGGAGAAACTACGTACACTGGTTATGCTTAACCTTATATTCAACAGCCAGTTCAGGGTATTGATAGTTCGGGAGAGGAGACATTTCTGGTCATCACTTCCCGGCAGGGATTTGCTCATCCTGAATGTAGTAACCATAACCGGATTTGCGCTGATAGGCATATACGGTATCTTTGTCCCATTCCTTACCCTGTATCAGGTCCTCGCTGTTCTGGGGTTCTCCGCACTTTTTACACTGGGTATCGATTTTCCTAAATACTATGTATTCAGAAGGTTCGGATTATAAATGTTCATCTTTGCGATAGTCTTTTAGAAATTTAACCAAGCGGTAAAAAAAATGAGTAATACGTGGAACATTTTCTGGATTTTTAAATTTTTTAGATACATGATGGATGATAATTTAAGGCTGCGGCCTTTGAGTATCTTTGACGGACATTTCATAAGTAGCAGATTAAAGGATGAAGCAGTTTTACAGGCAACCGGGTTAAGCAAGCCCCTCTGCTTATCATGGTTTTCTATCTGGTGGTGGATAAAAAAAACCTATAGTTGTTCTTTCTGCATAGAATTGGATTCAAGACCTATCGGGTTTATCGGGTTATACAACCTTATACCGCGCAAATCTGCTGAAATAAGTCTGGTAATATTTGATAAAACCATGAGGCAAAATGGACATGGTACCAGGGCATTTAAGCTTCTTGAACAGAGTCTGCAAAAACATTCTGTTATAAGGAACATACAGGCAAAAGTTAAAACAGACAACTATAGTGCATTTTTATTCTGGAAGAAAGTGGGTTTTGTCGAAATCAGTGTCAAGGACGATATAGTCATTATGTCTATGGATTTGAAATGATCACTTTATTGTGCCATCATTTTTGATACCATCAAGGAGTATTTGATACTCTTTTGGAGATAAATGCCACGCTCCTGGCCTGAAGGGGTTATCAAGATCATCAATGACAATGTGGATCGTAAATGCCAATACTCCAATACTTACTGTAAAGATATAATCGATCCAGGGATTTCTCACACCGATAAAAAGAGATAGAAAGATAAAGAGAGTACCAGCAAAGGTGAGCGTATTTTTTAAGATATACGGGATGTGGCTTCCGGATTGGTAAAGTCGCCTGTTACGATTTCTCAAGAGATCATTGAACAGAGGTAAAAGTGACAACTTCCCTGTTTCTTCTGTTGACCTTACAATAACATTACGAAGGAGATCCAGAATCTTTTCACCCGCCTCGCTTCTTTTTCCTTGTTCCATCGTAGGCCATTCCTCCTGAATGAGAGAAAGATAATTTTTTATACATTCAAGAACCTTTCCCTCTGTATCTTTTGTTAAATACCGAGACCGAAGCCATAATTCGTGAAGAGCATCTAATTCTTCTTTGATAGATTCAACCAGCTCATTCCAGTGTTCCCACTCTTTCTGAATGGTAAAAGCTGCAAGAATACTGAAAATAAGTCCTATCGCAGAATAGAGCCAGGGGATACCACCTAAATCTCGCAGTTCTGCAATTATAAGCTTTCCATGGTCAAGTATTCGAAGTAACCAAAATGCTAATGAAAAAATTATGATGAAAAAAATTATTTTTGTAATAACTTTCATTTTTATTGACATGATTAATTCAGAAATTAAACCTGAAGTCCCTTCGGCTTAAGGGCATTCCCTTTAGTGTCAAAAAGGCAGAGATACTTTTTCCACCTCTCTTTATAATAACTTTATACTCTATGGTACTTTCCTTTGAGAAATTATGCACGAAACTTTTTCATACTGCCTATTTGATTCTGATTGATTGCAGCTTTTCAAACTTGTATATCAAAAGATTTTAGTCTTGTCAAGGAATCTGTATAATATTTCAGAGATGAAATTCGTATCGGCTCATGTGAGTTTTACATAATGTTTTACCAGAGAAAAGGAAATTGAAGACTCCGGAAAAATACTGGGAAATTGAGACCAGAGATTTGTTACAGCAACTGGAAACATCACCTTCCGGTCTTTCAGAAGATGAGGCGAAAAAACGGCTGTCAGACTTTGGACATAACATTCTCAGAAAGAGAAAAAAGAAGACCAGATTATCTCTATTCCTCAGTCAATTTAAAAGTCCTATCATCCTTATCTTAATATTCGCAAGCATTGTATCTGCTGTGCTCAGGGACTTTACAGATACAACAATTATCCTAACCATAATAATTCTCAGTGGCTTTTTGAGTTATCTTCAGGAATACAGTGCCACGAATGCCGTTGAAAAGCTTCTCCAAACTGTTAAAACAAGAGTAACACTATTAAGGGATGGCGAGAAAGAAGAAGTCTTTATAGATGAAATAGTCCCTGGCGATATTGTCTTTCTTTGCGCAGGAAGCATAATACCTGCGGATTGCGTTCTGATAGAGGCAAAGGACTTTTTTGTAAATGAGGCGATTTTAACAGGTGAGACCTTTCCTGTAGAAAAGAGTTCTTATTTTTTCCCACAAGGACATTCTCTTACTCAAAGAAACAACTGTATCTTTATGAATACTAATGTAGTAAGTGGCGTAGCCACCGCAGTAGTAGTTAAAACTGGCAGTGATACAGAAATAGGTAAGATTGCCGACAGGCTCATTTTGAAGGCTCCCGAAACAGATTTCGAAAGAGGCGTGAGGCGTTTCGGGTACCTTCTGATGGAAGTCACGCTTATCCTTGTCCTGATAGTTTTTGCCGTTAACGTCTACTTCCGTCATCCTGTTATAGAAGCCCTGATGTTCTCCCTTGCCCTGGCTGTTGGGCTGACGCCCCAGCTTCTTCCTGCAATCATCAGTGTTAATCTCTCAAGGGGTTCACAGGCCATGTCGAGAAAAGGCGTAATTGTGAAAAGGCTTGCATCCATCGAAAATTTTGGAACAATGGATATCCTCTGCACAGACAAAACAGGTACCCTGACCGAAGGAATAGTCTATCTCCATGAATATCTTGACATTAACGAAAAGAAAGACAGGAAAATTCTCCTGTATGCCTATTTAAATGCCTTTTTTCAAACAGGGCTGAAAAACCCGATGGATGAGGCTATTGTCAGCTTTGAGAAACAACAAATATCAGACCACGATAAAGTTGATGAAATACCCTATGATTTTCAAAGGAGGCGCTTGAGTGTAGTTGTAAAAGAACGCCGTGATGGAAATATTCTCATATCAAAAGGTGCCTTAAAAGGTATTCTGGAGGTATGCAAATATATTGAGTATGAAGAGAGAAAATATGAGATAAGTTCACGCATGGATGATATCAACAGGCTTTACCATCAATGGAGCGAGAGAGGTCTTCGTGTCCTGGGTCTGGCTTATAAAGGGGTTGAAGAAAAGAAGATATATAGCAAGGCAGATGAATCAGAGATGACCCTTCTTGGATTTCTCCTCTTCCTCGACCCGCCAAAGAGTGATGTGAAACAGATGATAACAGAATTGTGCAAACTCGGAGTTGGGCTCAAAATCATTACAGGTGATAACAGATTCATTTCCAGATATACGGCAGAGTGCGTTGGATTCCCTCTTAAGGGTCTTCTGACAGGTGATGAACTTGATAGTATGAGCGATGAGGCTATACTGCATGCTGTAGGAAATAACAATATCTTTGCTGAGGTAACCCCTAATCAGAAGGAAAAGATTATTCTGTCTTTGAAAAAACTCGGACACGTTGTCGGATTTATAGGAGATGGTATAAATGATGCTACAGCAATTCATGCCTCTGATGTAGGGATATCTGTGAACACCGCTGTGGATGTAGCAAAAGAGGCTGCTGATATAGTCCTCCTTGACAAGGAACTTGAAACGTTACGGGATGGCGTTGTTGAAGGAAGAAAGACCTTTGCCAATACCCTAAAATACGTTTTTATGGCGACAAGCGCAAACTTTGGTAATATGTTCAGCGTGGCAGGTGCATCACTTTTTCTACCCTTCCTTCCCATGCTTCCTAAACAGATACTTTTAACAAACCTGCTTACGGACTTTCCTGAGATGACAATAGCTACTGATGAGGTAGACAGAGAACTGGTGGAACAACCGAGAAGATGGGATATCAAGTTTATAAAGAGATTTATGATATTTTTCGGATTGATGAGCTCTATCTTTGACTATATCACCTTCGGGTTATTGTTATTTATTCTAAAGGCTGATGCAATACTTTTCAGGACAGGATGGTTTATTGAATCTGTACTTTCAGCCTCCTTCGTGGTCCTCATAATCAGGACGAGAAAACCCTTCTGGAGGAGCAGGCCTGGAAAATATCTCTTATTTACAACCCTGCTGATTGCATTGATAACCCTTGTAATTCCCTATATTCCTTTTTCAGGTCTTCTTGGTTTTCAGCATATATCAGTGAATTTTCTCCTTGCCCTGGCCGTTATCTTAATCTCTTATATTTTTCTGGCAGAGGTCGGGAAAAAGATTTTTTATAAAAAATTTGCAGATAAAAAGTAAATGGCTTTCCCAGCAGTGGCAGAACACTTTCCGTATGTTGGACTTTTACTCCTTCTTATTCTGGGAGGCCTTGGACTCCCATTTCCTGAAGGCATAACTCTCATTGTATGTGGAGTTTTGATCTTCACAAATGTGATAAAGCCTATTCCCGCCCTGCTTATTGCTTACTTAGGAATTTTAATCGGGGATTTTCTCGCATACTCTCTTGGAAGGAAATATGGTCGTATGATTGTTACACACAGGAGATTTCACTGGATTATATCACCTGAAAGGCTTTCTAAGCTCGAAAATACGTTCAACAAAAAGGGAACCCTTCTCGTTATGATTGGAGGACATCTGATGGGAGAGATATTTATCGTGGTAGGTGTTATGAGAATGCCTCTCTCAAAATTTCTGGCGGCAGATGCGATCGCTTCAATATTTACAATTGCTCTCTGGGCAGGAATGGGTTATATCGGAGGTAACAGCATAGAGGTGATAAAAAAAGATATCACGAGGATTGAACATATAGGTATTTTATTCGTTATTATTTTACTATCAATCTATTTACTTTACAGGTATTTTAAATCGAGAAAGAATAAAACATTGCCATAACTATCATGCAAAAATATCTACTGATTCTTTTATTCAGCTATCTCTTTGTTCAGGGTATTGAATACTGGCTTAAGTTCATTAATCTGAGGTACATGAAAAAGCATGGAATGGATATTCCTTCCGTATTCAAAGGATATATTGATGAATCACTACTGATGAAGATACATGCCTATACAATTGAGGGAAGTTATTTCTCTTTCTTGAAATCACTGTTCGGGAATGCTGTCTTGCTGATTTTCCTTTTCGCGGGCCTTTTGAAAATGTATAACTCATGGATTTCTTCTTTCGGGCTATCATTTATTTTTTCAGGCATTGTATTCTTTCTTCTGTTGAGTTATGGAAGCACTCTTCTCTCAATTCCCTTCAGCCTGTATAACACGTTTAAGATCGAGAATAAATATGCTTTCAATACTATGACATTAAGATTATGGATAACAGACTTTTTCAAATCCCTGATGCTCTCCACAATCCTCATTGGCATTGTCATATCGGTTATACTGTGGTTGATTCAATCGAGTCCGAACTACTGGTGGATATGGGTCTGGGGCTTTTACCTGATCTTCAGTCTTTTCATCATGTACATTTCACCTTATGTTATCGAGCCACTCTTTAACAAATTTACACTTATCGAGGAGGAAGGTCTCGTAGAGAAGATCAGGGAGATAATGCAGAAAGCTGGAATAAAAGTCAGCAGGGTCTTCAAAATGGATGCGTCTAAAAGGAGTCGCCATACAAATGCATATTTTACTGGCTTAGGCAAAGTCAAGAGGATAATCCTCTATGATACATTGCTCGCAAAGATGGACCACGATGAAGTCCTTGCTGTGCTGTCTCATGAGGCAGGTCACTGGAAGAAGAAACATGTTTTGAAACTTATCATCCTTTCTGAAATTGCCTCTCTCATCGCAATTTATATCTCCTTCAGGATCCTTCAAACAGA
>DASPRG010000173.1:0-10025 GCA_035624555.1 Thermodesulfovibrionales bacterium | reverse complement strand
TAGATATTTCTTTGCGAGTTCCAAAAGACCCAAGATTTTAAGATCAATAAGATTACCCTCTAATCTGAGAGCATACAGTCTATCATGTAACCCATTTATTGGTATCTTCAGAACCTCTATATCTTCTGTCTCATCCCTCTCTCCTATACCTTTAAACTCGAGTCCCCTTGCAAGAAAAGCAGTAAGTATCTCCCCTGAAGCCCCTGATGAGAGAGGACCTTCTGTAAGATATATCATATCCTTTGCAGAATAACCTGTCTCTTCAAGAAGCTCCCTCCTTGCTGCTTCTTCAAGAGTATCGTCTTTTTCGCTCAGACCTGCTGGAAATTCGATGACGTATCCCCTGACAGGAGGCCTGAACTGTCTTATCAGCAAAACTTCTTCATCATCTGTTATAGGCACAATAGCAACGATTCCTTCACAGTTAACCCTCTCAAAAGATTCCCATTCTCTTACTACACCTGATGAATCAGCATACGTGGTAAGAATAAACCTGAGAAACTTCCCCTCCCATACGGTCCTTGTTCCTATGATTCTAACTATATCTTTTTCCATAATCTGGTCTTCTAATGCAGTATCCCTAAAATTTTTTTACTCTTGTTTTCGAAGAAGCTGCTCAATTACTCACGATGAAGGGGAATCATAACCCGGAAGGTAGTAGAATCGGAGTCAGTAAAGACCTCAAGACTTCCCTGAATGGCCTGAATAAACCGGTAAATAATATTGAGCCCTCTGCCTTTCACATCTCCCTTTCTGATCTGTTCTATTTTTTCTTCTGGAATCCTTCCAGTATTCCGGATCTCGAAGCATGCCATCTCTCCGCTTCGGTAACTCTTGATGGACAACTCCCCTCCCTCTTCAGGAACAGCCTTTGTAGCATTGTCAAGGAGGTTATCGAGGACACGCTCTAATGCAAAGGGATAACAATAGATGAACAAACCTCTTTCTAACTCATCCTGTATAAGCTTGATATTAGTCCTTTTCTGCTCCCGGATAGCCTCCTCATTAATCCTGAAACGACTTTTGAGGATCTCGGTAAGATCAACGCCCCTTTCACGACCTTCAATATTCGGATATATGGCGATCTCCTGCATTCTTATAGCCTCATCAACAACAATATCCAGATACTCAGCTATCTTATCCCTTACACTCTCGATATTTTCTTGCTCAAGAAGTATTTTTGCCTTCTTGGCAAAACCAGCAATGGCAATGCCTGGATTTTTAAAGTCGTGTAAAATATCATCCAGTTTTTCAATCCTGAGAGCCTTCATAATCTCTTTCCCAAAAAAGCTCAGCAGTTCAATCTCCTGTTCTGTAAATTCCTGTCGTCTATCCGTAGCATAAAAAACCAGAAAATAATTGATCTCATCTCTGGCCTTGAGAGGAATCAATAGCACAGAATTGACATTATGCTTCGATGCATATCTTCTCAATTCATCATTTGACAATCTGCTCTTTAAGGGGTCTTTGATCAGAATATAGGACGAATCAATCCTCTCATATTCATCGTCACCACGTTTTTCTGTAACATTAATCAATGCATCAATGTAAGGATGATCTTTTATTGCAAACACGCAATGTACATCATGAGTTTCCTGTCCTGTGGGATATTCAAGCTCAATGTGAACGTGTTTTCTATCCAGGGTAATAGTAAATAAAGAACAGCTCTGTATCTGCATGATGGCCTCTAGTTCGGGGATCATCAGCATAAACACATCCTTCATCTTGATTCCTTCCCGATGACTGAGTTTTACAAAGATCTTCTCGACAATCTTTTCTTTCAGGAGATTAAGTCTTTGAAGTTCCAGGATACGCTTTTTGGCAAGCACATAACTGACCCTTCTGGCCATCAATTCAGCACTCGTTATTTCAAGAGGGTCAAACTCCCTGTCATTTTCTCTGTAATAGATCTGAATGGTGCCCTGGATATCAGGTTTGTTCTCAAGAAACCGAGGAATATTTATAGGAACTGCCATGAGAGAGTTAAACCCATACTCCTTGACTATATCCTTATTCAGGTAGTCTGGTTCTAAAAGGATATTTGGTACAAGGTAACTTTTACCGCTCTTAATGACCTTCCCAGCCACTGATTTTTCAACAGGAATATCCTTTAATCTGGCTGTCTCTGTATATTGATACGATCCGAAAGAAACGAGTCTGTCTGTCTCAGGATCAAAAATGCGTATAGTCGCCGCCTCTGCATGGAGAAATTCAACAACCTTTTTTGCTACTGTCTCCAGTATTTCCTTCCAACCCAGGGTGGGACTGATTCCTATCACTTCCTCTACCATTTTGATAACCTCTCCTACTTGTACTTGCGCTGAAAGAAAAAATTTTCTGATGTAGCCTGCGAGTTCACTGATCTCCTGCTCGGACAGATGATATTTAAGGAGGGTTGGATTTGACTCAAGGTATTTTATTAATATTTCATGCATGGCTCTTTGCTCTTTTCAAATTTCAGGAATGTCTTTCTGTAGCATATATCAAAAAATAAGGTTTCTTCAAGCAACATCAATCTCTGCAGAGTTCCATTCCCGGCTTCTCAGTCTTTAAGTTGCAAGGGCAAAACTTATGACCTTGACTTTAAAACAGGAGCTATCCTATCATCAAAAATGGATTTGCAAGAGATTTTTGAATTATATGAACCGGAACTGAGGATTATAGAAGACAGACTCAAAGAACTTTTCAAAAGTAATATCACCCCAATCCCTCTCATCGGGAAGCACCTTTTAGACAGTGGGGGTAAAAGAATCAGACCCCTGTTACTTATCCTGAGCACAGAGATAGCCGGTTATAGAGGGGATGCACGTCTTACCCTTGCAGGGATTATTGAATCGATACACACTGCTTCTCTGCTCCATGACGATGTTGTTGATGCTGCTGAGGTGAGAAGGGGTAAATTGCCAGCCCATTCTATATGGGGTAACCAAATTGTAATACTTGTCGGTGATTTTCTTTACTCCAATGCCTTACGGCTCGCTGTTATACAGAAGAATCAAAAGATCATGGAGGCCCTTTCTGAGGCAACAACAAGAATGACAGAAGGCGAAATCTTGCAGCTCACAAAGACAGGAGATCCAGATATAACAGAAGAAGATTATTTCAATATAATCTCAGCAAAGACTGGAGCCTTAATCTCTGCTGCTTGTAGAATAGGAGCTATCCTGGGGTCTCTGCCAAAGGATGAGGAAAATGCCCTCTCACGTTTCGGAATGAAGACTGGGACTGCATTCCAGGTGGCAGATGACATACTTGATTATATGGCAGAAGAAGGAAAACTTGGCAAGAGACTTGGCAAGGACCTCAAGGAGGGTAAGATAACACTTCCGCTCATTTATCTTTTGAAAATTGCTTCGGAGACCGAAGTAGGAGAAGTTAAGAGTCTGATCAGGAACGGTTTCAAAAAGGAGGAACTCAAGAGGATACTTGAGCTTTTTAGAAGGCATAATGTAATCGAGCTCTCTTTAAAAAAGGCTAACGCCCTCATCTCTGATGCAAAGGCAGAACTTGTAATCTTTGCTGATTCACCCGTAAAAGAGGCATTATGCACAGTAGCTGACTATATGTTCATGAGAGGAAAATAGATGCATCCCCTTGTTGAACTCGCAAAGAAAAGTATAGAGGCATATATCAGAGAAAGTAGGATCATTGAACCGCCTGAAACCCTTTCGCCTGAGATGAATGAAAAGGCAGGTGTCTTTGTCTGCATTAAGAAAAATGGTCAACTCAGGGGATGTATAGGAACCTTTTCACCCTCTCATGCGTGTGTGGCCATTGAGACCATAAAGAATGCCATATCCGCGGCAACAAAAGACCCGAGGTTCCACCCTGTCCAAGAAGATGAGCTCGAAGGCCTTGAATATTGCGTTGATATCCTTTCACCACCCGAGAAGATAGAAGATCTAAAAAAACTTGATCCTAAAAAATATGGGATAATCCTGGTCTGTGGAAACAGGAAGGGACTTCTCCTTCCTGACCTCGAAGGAGTTGATACTGTTGATGAACAGGTCAGAATTACAAGGTTAAAGGCATGCATCCTTCCTGAAGAGGAGACAGAAATTTATCGGTTTGAGGTCAAGAGGTACAGATGATAGAAATTCCACTTACAGGGAACATCAGGGACTTTAGCCTTCCCAAGATCCTTGTCTATCTAAACAGGAACAGGAAGACAGGTACTCTCATCGTAAAGACACCTGCCTTTACAAAGAAGATATACCTTGACAAAGGAGATGCTATCTTTGCTGCATCAACATACGAAGATGACAGATTAGGCGAAATGCTTATCAAAGCAGGAAAGATTACCATTGAGCAGTATGAGGAGTCCGTAAAACTTTTAAAGACAAAAAACAAGAGGCAAGGTGCGATACTTGTAGAACTTGGTTACCTAACACCAAAGGACCTATTCTGGTGTGTGAAATACCAGGTAAGAGAGATAATCTATAGTCTCTTCCTGCTCGAAGATGCTGAATATGAATTTGTAGAAGGAGAAATACCTGCAAATGAAGTGATAACCCTGAAGATGAGTACGGGCAATCTTATATACGAAGGGGTAAAGAGAATCAGTAATCTGGTCAGGATGAAAAATGAGCTGCCAGATATGAACTCTGCTCCCCAGCTGAGCGCTGATCCTGCAAGTCTTTTTCAGGATATAGAATTTAGTCCTCAAGATCAAAAGATGCTTTCCATGATTAATGGGAAAAAGACAAACAAAGAGCTTATTAACAGTTCACCCCTTGGCTCTTTTGAGGCGCTGAAGACCCTGTATGCATTATGGTCTACAGGCACCATTGAGGAAAAAGAAATAGTAATCGAAAAACCAGAGGAGGCGATAACAGTGGAAGACATACTAAAACCATTGCCAGAGGAAGAAGAAGCTTTTGTAAAAAAGGTAGGCGAATTGTATTCAAATCTCGACAGGCTCACTGCAAATGAACTTCTTGAAATTGATGAAAACTCAGATGCAGAAACAGTAAAGAAAAATTACTATAGGCTCGCAAAAGAATTCCATCCTGACAGGTATTTTGCCTCTCATGACCCTGCAATAAAAGATAAGCTTCCGCCAATCTTTGATGCAATATCGCAGGCATATACATTGCTCAAAGACGATGACGCGAGAAAAAAATACTTCGATTCATTAGGAAGGATCCAGAAAGAGGAAGATAGAACTCCTAAGGATGCAGAAGAGCAGTTCAGACGCGGGGTTGAAGAGTTTAAGAAGGGAAATTTCTGGGGTGCTGCTGACGCCTTTAAATGGGCGATAAAACTAAATGAGGGGAACGCCAGGTACTGGAGCCATCTTTCGCTTGCATACAGCAAGATGGAAAAAAGGTCAAAAGATGCTGAAGAAACTTTGTTAGAGGCAATAAAACTTGAACCCCACAATGCAGATCACTATGCTAACCTCGGTCATATTTATCTCATGGCAGGTATGAAAAAGAGAGCTTATAGTCAGTTTGAGAAGGCTCTTAAATTAGACCCGGGGAATTCTAAAGCGCAGAAGGGACTGAAACAGACAGAGGTTTAACTCCTTCTCTTGAAATAACCACTTCTACCGCCCCTCTTCTCCATAAGCATAATATCAGATATTACCATCCCTTTGTCCACAGCTTTACACATATCATAAATCGTTAGAGCAGCCACAGAAACTGCTGTCAGGGCCTCCATCTCTACACCTGTCTGGCCAACAACTTTTATACGTGACTCTATTTCTATATTATTTTCTTTGCTGTTAAGATCAAAAGCTATATCAACTGAGGCAATATTCAAGGGATGACACATCGGAATAAGCTCACTTGTCTTCTTTGCAGCCATTATGCCTGCGACCCTTGCAACAGAGAGCACATCTCCTTTCGGAACTCTTTTGTCCTTGATGAGTGCAAGGGTCTCGGGTTTCATATGCACAGCCCCCCTTGCAACAGCCTCTCTTTCGGTTTGCTGCTTTTTACTAACGTCAACCATCTTCGCCCTACCCTCTTTATCAAGATGTGTAAGCTTTTTCATCAGTCCACCATCACCTTTCCCTCAGCCATTATCCATCAAGTGCCGGGGTGTCTTATTCATGAGCAACCAGTAGAGGCCAACCTCTTTTACAGCATCGATAAACTTGTCGAAATCAACAGGCTTTAAGATGTAGCTGTTGACCCCAAGGTTGTAACTCGTCACAATATCACGCTCCTCTGAAGAAGACGTTAATACCACAACAGGAATCGCCATTGTCCGCTTATCTGACTTGATTTTCTCTAATACCTCTAATCCGTTAACCCTGGGAAGCTTTAAATCCAGCAATACTACCTTCGGAACATCCTCAACCGACCGATCAGCATACTGGCCCTGCGCAAAAATAAAATCGAGCGCCTCTACCCCGTCCTTCAGCCAGATTAATTTGTTCGCAAGATTGCGTGCCTTCAATGCCCTTATTGCTAATTCGGCATCGTTTGGATTATCTTCTACTAAAAGAATTTCAACTTCATCTGATCCCATTCCTATCTACCCTCCTTTAATGGCAATGCAAAATAAAATGTTGCCCCTTCATTCACCTTGCCTTCAGCCCATACACGTCCACCGTGGTAGCGAATGATACGCTGCACAATAGCAAGTCCAATTCCCGTTCCCTCAAATTCTTTTTCACTGTGCAGCCTTTGAAAAGCTCCAAACAATTTATTTACATGCTGCATATCAAACCCCACTCCATTGTCTTTGACATAGTAAACATTCTTTGAATTTTCAGTGTATCCGCCTACTTCAACTACTGCTGTCTCTTTGGGTTTCGTGAACTTGATGGCATTGAGCAGGAGATTCGTAAAAACCTGGCGAATCATTCCCAGGTCGCCGTAGGCAGAGGGAAGTGGTTTGATATTAAACTGCAACTCCTTATCAGGAGCAGTAACTTTGATTTCATCGAAGGCCACTCTTGCCAGTTTATCCATATCTATCTCTAACAGCTCAATCTCTTTGCGACCTATTCGAGAAAGGGAAAGCAAATCATCTATAAGTTCTCTCATTTTCTTGGTATTAGTACGAATGATATTCAGCAGCCGTTTGCCTTCATCACCAAGTCTATCAATATACTCTTCAACCAGCATACGGGAGAAGCCATCAATTGTCCGCAGCGGTGTACGCAGATCGTGGGAGACAGAATAGCTGAAGGCTTCAAGTTCTTTGTTAGCAGCCTCAAGCTGTGCAGTGCGTTCGATTACTCTCTGCTCGAGTTGTTCATTGAGTTTGCGGATTTCTTCTTCTGCCCTCTTGTGTTCGGTGATATCATATACACCGACAACTGCGTAGCTGGCTGTTTCCTCACCCTTTCTATATACTTTGGGCAAGATCGGTTGGACTTGTACATGAAGATAACGTTTCATTATTCCATCATTGGTCTCACATTCTGCGGATCGACCATATTTCAGCTCCTCCCACGCCAGTAGCAAGAATTTCTTAAGATAACAAGCTGAGTCAGCGCATCCTGGATGTAAAAGTTCGTGTACACTCTTGCCTTTGACATTTATGACCTGCCCAAGGTTCCATTGCTCAACTACCATATTTGTTCGTAGGATATACCCTTGATCGTCAATTAAGCAAATAAGCTGGGGGGTCGAATCAACCGTTGATTCCCATTCACGCTTTGCTCGGCCGATCAGCATCAGGCTTTCTTCAAGTTTCATCACAGCATCCTTTGAAGCAGTATTAACAAGGTAAAGGCCTATAACCACAAGTCCAGCCACAATTGAGAGAATAAGTACCACAGAATGAGTAGATATTTGGGCTGAGAATATTTCCTCTATGATAGTCTTTTTCACGAGATGAATATTTAAAATATCTGAAAGAATTAAATAGAGAAATTTAATAATTAAAAAGAGATGTATAGAGACGATGAGCAGGACTATCCAATTAAATATCTTTGTATTTCGCTTTATAATATCTATAGGAGATTTTCTGTATTCTCTGTTATCTGGCATAAATGGCCTTGGTAATAACATAACTCTTTGTGAATAGCAAAAACCAAACCAAATTTATTGAATCACCTAAGCCATCATTATTTCTGGTTTTTCTGAAAAGCAGTAGCTTTTGACCACCTGCGTTCGTGACAGTATATGTTCCCACTTCTGGGCTATTTCGCACATTACAATTAGGTCCGCGTTAAAATGCACCAGTGAAGCAGAAAATTTTTGGGGGTGGTAAAATGTTAAATGTTCTGTTACCGATGACCGCATTAGTAGTTTAGTGCTTATCTTACGAATTCCAATCCTACACGACATCTATTTTCCTCAATTTCTCTTGCCCATCTTACAGTAGAGGACTTTGCTACAAAATCATTCACCTTTATCTCATCTTTAAAGAACAACATATCTCCTGGCACGAAGGGATAGTCTGTTATCATTCCAAGCCCTCCCTCACTGATATCCACAGAAATAGCATCGAATTCGATTTTCTTTAATTCTTCCATATGCGGGGCTGTTAGGTAATATTTTATCGTTCTAACAAATGGTCTCCTCTCATATCTGCGCTTTTCTTCAATAGACATATCGCCTTATCTTCCTTTCCCATGTGGAATTATTGAGACAGTTGTTCTATTTTCTCTCTTTCTGAACTCTTTTACCTACTTTATGGTGCCGAAGGCGGGAGTTGAACCCGCACGGCCTTTCGACCACTAGACCCTGAACCTAGCGCGTCTGCCAGTTCCGCCACTTCGGCTTTGAAAATATTATACGTCCCTCTTGTAAAAAAATCATTACTCACTATGTGTGGGTAAACATCCGCAAATCCGTGATGGCAGGATATAGTATCTGAGCGGTTTCTTTTGCCGATAGTCCTTAGCTTAATATTAGATTAATAAAGAGGCAAAAGCCTCGCAGGGCGATAGCCCGAGAATGAGCAAAGATACTATATCTTGCCTTTGTACTCACAACTCGAAAATATTTCAATTTTCTCCGCCTAAAGAGGCTCCTAAACAAGCTAAGATGCAAAAGATAATTGCCTATGATATCCTTTATACAATGAAAAAAGGATTCAAGATAGCTTTCATAGCAATCGGAGTGGCTGTCTTAGCCCTGATCATTACTATTGCCCTCCTCATCAAAAATGCAAACAGGATTATCAAATATGAACTCGAATCCGCTCTCGGTAAGGGCTTCTCTGTTAGTAGGATTGACCTTCATTGGGGAAAAGTCGAAGCCCTAAATATCAGCTTCAGGAATCCTGCCGGCAAAGAGGTATTCAAAACAGATAGTCTCGTTCTTGAAGCCGATTTTATAGGGCTCCTCAAAAAGAAATACATCATCTCGAATGTTTCCCTTAAAAATCCTTATATTCTTCTTGAGAAAGATCCTAAAGGTGAATTCGTAAACCCTTTTTTAAGAAAAGGCCCGAAGAAAGCGGAAGAAAAACCAATTCCCCCTGTCTTCATAAAAAAGATAGAGGTAACAAAAGGTTCTATCGATTATTTCGATAGAAAGGTCACAAGTACACCTGTCCTGACAAGATTAAGGGATATAGAACTTGAGTTTACAGATATCACGTTTCCTTTAGAAGACAATTATTCATCCTATACCCTTTCTGCAAACATCCCCGGAAACCAGAGTACAGGCATCCTTAACAGTAAGGGAAAGATAAAACTGATGAACAAGAATACGGACTGCAAGTTCGAAATAAGAAGACTTGACATAACGGGATTTAAACCTTATTTCCAGAAAAAGAGTGATGTCAATGTGAAAAAAGGGATATTTGACATGGATATGGATGTCAAGATCAGATCAAAAAAGATCAATGCCCCGGGCATAGCTGTACTGAGAGACCTTGATTTTGAGAAAGGGTCTGGTATAGGCAATAAATTCCTCAACGTCCCTCTTTCTGCAGTCGTAAGCTTTCTGAAAAATAACAATAATGAGATAGTCGTTCATTTCATATTGGAGGGCGACCTTGATAACCCGAAATTCAACCTAAGGGAAAGTTTCATGGATAAAGTCTCCATCGCTATGGCAGAGAAACTCGGTCTCTCTATCAAAAAAGTAGGGGAATCTGTGGTGGGAGTT
>DASPRG010000148.1:0-21968 GCA_035624555.1 Thermodesulfovibrionales bacterium | reverse complement strand
GGCTCAGGGCCTATCATCATAGGTCAGGCATGTGAATTTGACTACTCAGGAACTCAGGCATGTAAGGCCCTTCGCGAGGAAGGCTACAAGATTGTGCTTGTTAACTCAAACCCTGCAACAATAATGACCGACCCTGAGATGGCTGATACAACGTATATAGAGCCTCTGACTGCTGATATCCTTGAATTGATAATCAAAAAGGAAAGACCCAATGCCCTCCTTCCGACCATGGGTGGTCAGACTGCTCTGAACCTGGCTGTAGAGCTCGCCGAGGGAGGTGTCCTTGATAAATATGGCGTTGAACTTATTGGTGCAAAGTTTGATGCAATAAAGAAGGCTGAGGACAGGGAATTTTTTAAAAAGGCAATGGTAAAGATTGGCCTGGAAGTGCCAAGGTCTGCCTATATTGGTTCAGTTAAGGACGGACTTGAAGCAATAGAGGACATTGGATTCCCTGCAATCCTGAGACCCTCCTTTACCCTTGGAGGCACAGGAGGTGGCATAGCTTACAACAGAGAAGAATACAGAGAACTCCTTGAACGAGGTTTGAAGCTCAGCCCCATTAATCAGGTGCTCGTCGAAGAATCAGTCCTCGGATGGAAGGAGTATGAGCTTGAGGTCATGCGTGACAGAAAAGACAATGTTGTTATTATCTGTCCTATAGAAAACTTTGATCCAATGGGAATACACACAGGAGATTCGATTACTATTGCTCCAGCCCAGACCCTTACAGATAAGGAATATCAGAGGATGCGTGATGCAGCTATTTCAATCATACGCGAAGTTGGTGTTGACACAGGTGGTTCAAATATCCAGTTTGCCCTCAATCAGAACAACGGTAGAATGGTGGTAATAGAGATGAATCCAAGGGTGTCGAGGAGTTCAGCCCTCGCATCAAAGGCAACAGGATTCCCAATTGCAAAGATTGCAGCAAAGCTTGCTATCGGTCTTACCCTCGACGAGATACCGAATGATATCACGAGGGAAACTCCAGCCTCCTTCGAACCAACAATCGACTATGTTGTGACAAAGTTTCCTCGCTTTGCCTTCGAGAAATTTCCAGAAGCAGACCCCACACTCACCACACAGATGAAATCTGTCGGCGAGGTAATGGCAATAGGAAGAACCTTTAAAGAGTCCCTCCAGAAGGCCATAAGAAGCCTTGAGATTGGCAGTTACGGTCTTGATGATCTGAAAGCCGACACAGACTTTATAAAGGCAAGACTCAAGACTCCTAACGCTGAACGGATATGGTATATTGCTCAAGCCATGAGAGAGGGGATAAGCATCCAGCAGATATATGAGCTCACATGGATAGACCCCTGGTTTCTTAATAATATGAAGCAGATAATTGGCTTGGAAGAAAAGATAAAGAATTACGGCAAGGGGATTAAGAAAGAGGCAAGCCTGAGTCTTGCACCATTTCTTATTCCCAGGGATCTTCTTATCGACGCAAAAGGTTACGGTTTTTCAGATAGAAGAATTGCAGAGCTCCTCAATGCAGAAGAGGCTGATATAAGGCATATGAGACGCCAGCAAAATATGCATGCTGTTTATAAGATGGTTGACACCTGCGGAGCAGAGTTCGCTGCATATACACCGTATCTGTATTCCACATACGAAAAACCATTCTACAAGCTGGGGAGCCAAGAAGCTGACAAGCTGGCAAGCTTAGGTGAATGTGAGGCGAATCCAAGCAGCAGAAAGAAGATCCTCATTCTCGGATCCGGTCCAAACAGAATAGGACAGGGCATTGAATTCGACTATTGCTGTGTGCACGCAGTATTTGCACTTAAGGAACTCGGTTATGAGACGATAATGGTAAATTGTAACCCTGAGACAGTTAGTACAGATTATGACACAGCAGACAGGCTTTACTTTGAACCTCTTACCATAGAGGACGTGCTGAACATTATTGATACTGAAAAACCCGAAGGTATCATCGTCCAGTTTGGAGGCCAGACTCCCCTGAAACTTGCAGTCCCCCTTGAAAGAGAGGGGGTAAAAATCCTTGGTACATCTCCCGACTCCATAGACCGTGCAGAAGACAGGAAGAGGTTTAAAGAACTCCTCCATAAGCTAGGTTTAAAACAGGCTGAAAGCGATACTGTCATGTCTGTTGAAGATGCTATAGATGCAGCAGAGACAATAGGATATCCTGTGATGATAAGACCATCCTACGTACTCGGGGGTAGGGCAATGGAAATTGTCTATGATGATAAATCTCTGAAAGACTATATGAAAAGAGCTGTAAAGGCATCTCCTGAGCACCCAGTACTTGTGGATAAGTATCTCGAGGATGCTATTGAGGTAGATGTCGATGCCCTATCCGATGGAAGAGACATCATCATAGGAGGAGTCATGGAACATATCGAACAGGCAGGCATCCATTCTGGAGATTCTGCATGCTCTCTTCCACCACATTCTTTAAAGAAAAAAATTGTTGATGAGATAAAGCGGCAGACAACGGCACTCGCAAAAGAGCTCAATGTCGTGGGACTGATGAATGTGCAGTTTGCTGTAAAAAACGGCAAGATCTATGTTCTCGAGGTGAATCCGAGAGCATCGAGGACTATCCCTTTCGTAAGCAAGGCCACAGGTATTCCCCTGGCAAAGATTGCAGCAAAGGTAATGGTTGGCAAGACATTGAAAGAACTCGGAATCACAGAGGAAAGGGAAATTGAGCATATCTCGGTTAAAGAGGCTGTCTTCCCCTTTGACAGATTTCCAGGAGTAGATGCCATACTCGGTCCTGAAATGAAGTCAACAGGAGAGGTGATGGGTATTGATAAGGACTTTGGTCGCGCCTTTGGAAAGTCCCAGACTTCCAGTGGTAACAGGATTCCTTTATCAGGGAAAATATTTATCAGCCTGAAGGACAAAGACAAGCCAAGCTCTGTTTCAATAGCCAAAAAACTGCTCGAGCTCGGTCTCTCAGTAATCGCTACGAGAGGGACTGCACAGTATCTGAAGGAGCATGGTCTTGATGTTGAGGTCATTAACAAGGTCATCGAGGGGAGGCCTCATATTGTGGACTTGATTAAGAACAAGGAGGTCCATTTTGTTATTAATACTGTTAGCGGTGCCCAGGCGCAAAAAGATTCTTTCTCAATACGTCAGAGTGCCCTTCAGTACAAGGTGCCTTTTACGACAACCATATCAGGCGCCCTTGCAGCAGTAAGAGCAATAGAAACACTCAAGAAGAAGAAGGTTAATATAAAGCCCATACAGGAATATCACAAGGATTTATTGGCATCGAGAACATCCTCAACACATCCCAAAACATCAATCTTAAAATCTTCATAATTTTTCATATTTTCTTCACTATGTCTTCACACGCTTCTGTTATACTTAAACTCAAGAACAAAATTGAGACTGTTCAATAAAAATTGCTGGGTCATTCCCCTAAGAGCAGAAAGTTTTTGAACAGCCTGATAAAATTAAAGGGAGGTGTCCATGAATAGACTCTTTATAGCATTAATTTTTGGTCTACTGATAACTGGCTGTGTGGGATATGTCACACCTGAAGGAACATACTTAGAACCTCTTCCTGCAACAGTCATAATAGGGCCACCAGTTGTTGTAGAGCCACCGCCTCACTTCATAGCCCATCCGCTTCCTCCTGTGGTTCTTTATCCGGACAGACATATCTACTTCTACAATGACATTTATTATTACCACTATGACAGAGATTGGTATTATAGCAACCATGATAGGGGGCCATGGCATAGACTGCCTGAAAAATACTATCCGCCGAGATCAAGACAACACGAAAGAGACCGCGATGACCGCCATGATCATGATTAAGTAGGAGCAAGAGTCTTCACTGGCATTCTTTAGTTATTACCGCTCAGGTCATTGGTTAATTAGGTACACAGAGTCTCTCTAAAAAAATTTACCATTCAGTTTGAAATGGATACAATATCAAGGGTAAATTGATGAAAAGTCCTGCAAAAATCTAAACATACATTGACAATCTCTTCGTATATAATAAGATACATTACCAGAGTAATAATCCTGTATGTATTAAAGTGATAGGTAAATAGATTTTATTTTATGGAGAAAAGACTATGAAGATACCCTTACAAATCACCGCCCGCAATCTTGACCTTGCAGAAGCGTTCAAAGAAGAAATACGCAAGAAGGCTGGAAAATTAGATAAGTTTTATGACCAGATCATGCGTTGCAGGGTCGTAGTAGAAGTTCCCCATCGCCACTCCCATGAGGGAATATTGTATAAAGTGCATATCCACATGACTGTACCGGGCAATGAACTCGTCGTGGAACGCGAGCTTGCAGAGGACCTCGAAGTAGCAATAAGAGACGCCTTTGATGCAGCGCGGCGCAAGCTGGAGGATTTTGCCAGACGACAGCGCGGAGACATAAAACAACACGAACAGGCACCCCTTGCATACGTCAGTGCACTGTTTCCGGATAAGGGTTACGGCTTCCTCATTGCCCCAGACAACCGGGAGATCTATTTTCATGAACATAGTGTTCTGAATCATGAGTTTAAACACTTGAAGGTTGGGATGAAAGTACGTTTTGTGGAAGAACAGGGTGTAAAGGGACCACAGGCAAGCACCGTAGAAGTTATAGAACATGCCTGAAGCCTCTTTAAAGAAAATTATGATAGTGCCTCTTGTGGTTTGTTTTCAGCTCAGAAGAACACTTCCGAGAACTTTCTCTCTTGCTTCTCTTTGTGTTTGATCTATACTTGCCTGAACCAGATTTCTTAAGTAAATGTATGCCTTAGAATAAATAGCACCTTCATGTTCTTTTAAGAATTTATCGAGATCTCTTTCCTTTGCCAGAGTTTCCACTTTAGACATAAAATCTGCATATCTTTCAGCTACAATATTAGGATGCTGCAAATGAGGTTGGTTCAGAACAACAAAAGCCCATAAGCTATAAAAATTTCCTAACCCTCTGGCATATTTAGTAACAGCAGCATTGTGATTCTCCATATGTAAAAGATAATCTTTTGCAAATGCTAACTTGCTCCTAAAATCATCTTCAGAAAAATCTGGTAATGTTTCGTGCGGCGTATCATATTCAGCATATATATTATCAATGAAGTCTTGATCAAAGCCGTCAATACGGTTTTTCAGGACAACCAGTAAAAGTTCCGAGATAAACTGAATATCTTTCATCCTCTTCATCCTTGCCTTGGTAACAATCCCAAACCGCTCCCATTCATCCTTTTCTGACTCTGTTTCCGACGTCGCTATAAACCAACCGTCATATTTGGCATGCCTCAACTCCTGCCGTTCAAGCTTCCTTGAAATCCTATTGAGGCGATCAAATACCTCATTGACATAATTGCCGTCAACAGAATCTATATACTCAACGGCCAACAGATAATTCGTAAAACGCGTTTTCAGCTCTGGATCATTCTCGATAACCCTCCATTTTTTCCCACTCAGTTTTGCATCTCCATATTCCTTATCCATTGCTATATCATTCTTAGCAAAACGTATGATAGTTTCCAGTCGTTGCTTGCCATCCACAACATGGTATATGAGCTTTCCTGCTCCTTCATTTATCTCTTTATGAAGGAAAACAGCTGGGCATGGATAATTCTTAAAAATAGTATCAAGAAAAAACTTTCGATCTTTTAACGTCCATACGCTCCTCCGTTGGTATGATGGATCCAAATCCAATTGTCCATTCTGATAAAGATCAAGAAACCAGTTAACATCTTTCTTCATAATTGTTCTCCTCCACCGTCATTTTATTCCAGAAAATATTTTCCCCGATAAATATTTAAGCATCCCATCATAATATTGTCAATGCCTTCACATTTTAATTTCTCTTCTTTAAGATTTTGTAATGATGGTTATCACATCCACACATAAGCCCTCACTTTAAATAGCAAGTTGTGAGATTTGAAACTTTAGTTTTAAAAAATTTAAAACCTTTTCCTGATTGACAAACACCTCACTCAGCAAACACAATTTATTTAGAGATACCAATTAAGTGGTAGGGGGAGGAGCCCCTCAGAGTGGGGGCGTTTCGTTGGAGGTGCTTTCTAAGAATGGGCAGGGGGAAGCAGTCTTTCCCAGCTTTTCATGCCTTTGCTTTCCCCTGTCCCATGTTTTTTTACACTAACTGATAAAGCCCTGCCTTCATTTCATTTCTCTTCAAACTAATGACACTCAACCATTAACCATCATTGACCTGTTGGCATGCGATTACTACAATACTTGAGGTATGGATATACGCAAATTTATCTCAAATATATTCTTATTCAGTTCTTTTGCAGAAAAGGAGTTGGATTTCCTTGAATCTTCTACATCCTTAAAGAAAGCTTCTAAAGGAGAACAGATATTTTCTGAAGGACTTGATGCAAGTGCATTCTTTATCATTGTTTCTGGAAAGGTAAAAATCTACAAAGTCTCTCCTGATGGAAAGGAACACACCTTACACATTCACGGGCCTGGAGATCTTGTGGCAGAGGCTGCCATATTTGATTCCATGGTCTACCCTGCATCCTGCATGGCTCTGGAGGACTCAACCCTAATACGTATTTCGAGGGAAGAATTTCTAAACCTCATCAAAAGACATCCTGAGCTGGCATTAAAAATGATGAGCAGTTATTCAAAGAGACTAAGACAATTTGTCTCAAAGATTGAGGAGCTTTCACTGAAAGATATCAAATCAAGGCTTGCAAGTTATTTGCTCGAAAACAGCACCATTGAGAATGGCACAACTATATGTCAGCTCAAATATTCAAAAAAGGAGCTATCCTCCTTGCTTGGCACAATTCCTGAGACACTGTCAAGGTCTTTTGCCTTTTTGAAACAAAACAGACTCGTTGTTGAAAAAGATAATATTATTATCATCCCAGACCCTGACAAATTAAAACTCCTTGCATTGTGAAGTGAAATCCTCCAGGACTGTATACTGTCGAAATCTCCCTACTTCTTTTCCTGAATCCGTAATTCGCTCTTGACTGACTTGACTCCTTTCACTTCTTTAGCAAGCCTTAGGAGACGAGCTTCAGCTTCACTACTTGGCACAAACCCAGTAAACAAGACATTGCCATCGGTCGAATCAACGTTGATTTTAAAATAGCTTAGTTCAGGATCCTTAATAATTTTTGCATTAATTTCGGTTGTAATGACTGAATCATCGATGATTTCGCCAGCAGTCCTGCCTGTCAACGATGCACAACCAGAAAATAACATAGAAGAAAAAACTAATGCTACCATCAAAACCCATACTTTCTTCATAAAGTCCTCCCATACTCTTAAGGTTTATCTTTACTATTTACCATTAACCTCCTTCTGCCTCAAGAAGTTGCCACTCAGCATAGCCATCTTTTCTTCTGGCAATCCTTTCACCTTTCATTGTTACACTGTTTGTTACTGGATGGGTCTTTACGGTAATATATGCCCTTACAAGGTTTGCTATTGTGGCTTCCTGAAAGGTAAATTCTGTACCATCCATCAATATTATCGTCGTCCTTATATGCTTGTGCCCTTCTGGAATTTCAACAATCACCCTTTTTATATCTTCATTACTTATTACCACCAAGCCCTCCTATTAGGATGTCTTTACCGTAACATTTTAATTCCCTCCCTTGACTTAAGTCAAAGACTCTTATTCTTAATATGGTATATGTTAAAGGCAATGAACACTCATTCAACAAATTGGAATAAAGGAAAAAATAAATTGGTAATCCCCCTATATCCCCCTTTAGAAAAGGGGGATATAAAAAGCGAGAAATCTATATAAAAAAGATAATAATTCCCCTCTTTTTTAAAGAGGGGATAGGGGAGATTACAAAAAGTCTCAATAGACTGGAGGTATTCAAATGAATAGAAAGATCATCACAATCAATGAGAAACTCTGTGATGGCTGTGGTAATTGTGTGAGCGCATGCTCAGAAGGGGCATTACAGATCGTTGATGGGAAAGCAGAACTCGTTAAAGAAGATTTCTGTGATGGTTTCGGAGACTGTATTGGGGAATGTCCAACAGGTGCATTAACCATAGAGGAAAAAGAATCCATGCCCTTTGATGAGGAAGCAACAAAAGAATACCTTCTGAAAACGCGAGGTAAAGAAGCAGTATGGAAAATGGAAGATGCACAGAAAAAACATACTGTTAAAGAGCATGCACCTATGCCATGCGGCTGTCCAGGAAGCCTATCTCAAACACTCAACCGGACAATAGCAGTCAATGTTTTTAGTAATCAAAAAATAGGTTCTCAGCTCAGGAACTGGCCTGTCCAGATAACTTTGCTTCCACTTAAGGCACCTTATTACGAAAATGCAGATTTACTAATAGCTGCTGACTGCTGTGCTTATGCATATGGTGGGTTCCACAGTGACTTTATCAAAGATCATACACTGGTAATTGGCTGTCCCAAACTTGACAATGCCACTGCATATAAGAAAAAACTGACAGCGATATTCAGTGAGAATAATATAAAATCTGTGACTGTAACCTATATGGAAGTACCGTGCTGCATGGGATTGGTGAAACTAATTGAAGAGGCAGTGAAAGAAAGCGGAAGGGATATTCCGTTAAAGAGAGTAATGATAGGTATCAGAGGGGAACTCCTGTAGTCATTCCGAACTTGTTTCGGAATCTATAGATGCTGAACTAAATTCAGCATGACATTTGAAAGTTGCATTTTGATACTTATGCTAGGTTTTTAGGCTGGAAAGATTTTCCCAGGATTGAGGATATTCTTGGGATCAAACACATGCTTGATAGATTTCATAATCGCCAGCTCTGTTTCCGATATCTCCATGACTAAGTAAGGTGCTTTCGTCAGCCCGATCCCGTGTTCTCCTGAAATAGTACCACCGAGTTCGAGAGTCATCTGAAATATCTGTCCTACAAGCTCTAACCCTTTTTTATATTCCTCTTTATTCTGCCTATCAACCATAATATTAACATGGATGTTCCCGTCGCCTGCATGCCCGAAGTTCACTATCTTTATACCCCTTTCCTCTGAGAGTCTCCTGAGGCATTTCAGCATATCAGGAATCCTGTTTCGCGGAACAACAATATCTTCATTGATCTTTGTGGGGCTTATATGATAAAGGGCAGGAGAAACAGCACGCCTCGCCTCCCATAGTTTTTCCCTTGCTTCTTCATCCTCTGCCATATTCACTTCTGCACCGAGATGCTCGCATATCTCAGCTATTTTTTCTGCCTCCTTTGTAATCGCCGATGGATAGCCGTCAAGCTCTATGAGTAGGATCGCCTCCACCTTTTGAGGAAGACCAACAGGCTTAAATTTTTCAACCGCACTTATAGCCTCGCGATCCATGAACTCAAGGGTCCTCGGTAATATCTTTGATGTAATGATCTTTGATACTGCTTGACCTGATGACTCGAGATCATTGAACATAACAAGTAAAGTAATAACTTCTTCAGGCATTGGGAGAATCTTCAATCGTATCTTTGAAAATACTGACAGTGTACCCTCTGATCCGACAAGAAGTCTCGTAAGGTCATACCCAACAACTCCTTTTGTAGTCTTTACACCTGTGGTTAATATTTCGCCATTTGGTAGCACTGCCTCAATCTCCATCACATAATCTCTCGTTACTCCATATTTGATTGCTCTTGGACCTCCGGCATTTTCTGCAACATTTCCTCCTATCGTGCAGAAGTTCATACTGGCAGGGTCTGGTGGATAAAAGAGCCCCCTCCTTTCAAGATCACGCTGAAGTCTCCCATTGATCAGGCCTGGCTCACAGATGACACAGAGATTCTCAGAGTCTACTTCAAGAATTCTGTTCATCCTTTCAAAACTGAGTATTATTGCTCCTGTTAATGGCACGACACCGCCTGTCATGCCTGTACCTGCGCCTCGAGGAACAACAGGAATACCACTGTCAAAGGCATACTTCATTACCTTTACGATATCCTCTGTATTTTCTGGCCAGACAACCGCTGAAGGAGATGCCTCTAACCCTGAGGCATCAAAACCATAGCAGAGAAGGTCTTCAGGAGCAGTGGATATTTTTATGTTTGGTAATTCATCTATGAGAGTGTTCATCAGAAATGAATCTTAAGCATTTACCAGAGCAAGTCGGAATCGATTCGCACTGAAATGCCTCGATATCGTTATTACTCGTCACTCATCACTTATAACTTGTCATTGTCTCTTTATGCTTCAACAAGCTGCATGGATATTACCTTGGATACCCCTGCTTCCTCCATGGTTATTCCATACAAATAATCAGATGCACTCATGGTAGTTCTATTATGAGTGATGATAATAAATTGTATACCTCTTGAGAGTTCCTGCAGCATCCTTGCAAACCTTTCTGTGTTCGATTCATCCAGGGTAGAATCTGCCTCATCCAGAATACAGAGGGGAGTTGGTTTAATCAAAAAGCTTGCAAAGAGAAGTGACAATGCAGTTAGTGTCTTCTCTCCTCCTGAAAGGAGATTTATATTCTGCAGTCTCTTCCCCGGAGGCTGCGCTATGATATCAATCCCCGACTCAAGGATATTCTCCTCATCGGTCAAAATCAGATCAGCCTTTCCTCCACCGAAAAGCAAGGAAAAGACCTCAGAAAATTTTGCCTTGAGCATATCGAAGGCCTCCCTGAGTCTCCTCCGTGTAGTAGCATTTATCTTTGTTATCGCCTCTTCAAGCTCTGCGATAGATTTGTTCAGGTCCTCCCGCTGCTTGGAGAGAAATTCATATCGTATGCGTAATTCTTCATATTCTTCAAGGGTGCCTAAGTTTACAGGTCCAAGTTCCTGAACCTTTTCTCTGAGCACGATAAGTCGTTCCTCATCCTCTAAGGTAAAGGGTTCAACCTCTAACGTACCTATGTCCGAACCATAGTTTTGACGTATGTGTTCAGAAAGGTTATCTAACTTCACTCTGTGTTCAGTTCTGGATATGTCAAGTTCTGCCACCCTCTGCGAAAGGGAGTCTATCTCGCGCCTGCGGAGTTTAAGTCCCTGTTCTGCTTCGAGTAACTCCTGATTTCCCGACTCAACCACCTCTTTTCTTTCCGATATCTCCTTTCTGAGTTTATCTGCAGCAGTAATGAGTGACCGAATCGTCTCTTCATATTCTGCTATCTCTGTCTCGCGTTGGGAAATACGAGAGCTTACTGAAGAAATCTCTTCTAACAGATAACCTTTTTTCTGGTCGATCTCCTCTATCTTTTTGAGTAAAGCCTCTTTTCCCTTAACTGCTGATTCCATCTTTTCCTTGAGAGATGCCATGGATAGCCTGAGGTCTGTCACTTCTGAACGATAGCTTTCGACCTTTGATTTCTTCTCTGTGATCTCTTCCAGGAGGGAAGCGCTATCCTTTTCCATATCTCCTCTCTTTTCTTCAGATGACTGGACCTCGGCTTCCTTCTCTATGACAAGCTTCTGTATAGACTCCTTTTCTCCGATTAACTGCCCAACCTCTGTGTTGAGGTAAGATAGCTTTCTCTCCGTGCGCTCCTTTTCTTCTCTATAATTACCTACAGTCAATCGCAGAAGAGAAATCTCTTTCTCTCTATCTATAATTCGTGATTCGATATCCCTGAGTTCAGATTCTCCTCTTTCTATTAATTCCTGGGCTGAAGTAAAATCAGCCTCCAGCTGCCCTGTCAGTGCCTTCTTATTCTCGATTATTTCCTCAAGTTCCCTTATTTCCCTTTTCCTCTTAAATATGCCTTTGATCTCTCCTCCAATAACTGCACCTGATGGTTCAACGATTTCTCCGTCAAGGGTCACAAAAAATAGCCTATTACCTAAACTTATAAGATCAAGGGCTTCTTTGAGATTTCTGATGATAAGGATATTGTCTAACAGAGCTTTTGCAACCCCTGAAAATTCCTCAGGAGTCTTTACAAAATTCGATGCCCTCCCTATCACTCCTTCAGGTACATCAACTGCTCCAGCATCCATAACCGGATGAACAGGAATAAAAGCCGTCCTGCCAAGACCCTTCTCCCTTAAAGAGGACATAGCAATTTCGATATCTTTGAAAGTTGAGAGAATAAACAAGTTCACCTTCTCAGAGAGGGCGCTCTCTATGGCCTTTTCATATTCAGCCTCGACCTCAAAGACATCTGATATCGATTTGAGGAGAGGAAGGTCTAAACCTTCTGAGAGAAGATCTCTTGTTGGCCTGTCAAAGACAATTTCACTGAGAGACTCCAGTCGCGACTTATACGACGCAAGTTCCTCCCTGAGGCCAGAAAGAGTCTCTCTGATATCTTCTATCCTTTTTCTGCTTGTAGAGAGTTCTCTAATGAACATCTCCTTCTTTTCATTCAACAGGAGAAGTTCATCATCTTTATCATGAAGGGTTTTCTCTGTATCCTGTATAGATGAATCAATCTCAGTCAGCCTCTTTTCCAGATTCTCCGCATCTTTTTGAGAAGATGTCTCCCTCCGTGTCAGGTCTTCGAGAGATGACAGCAGCCTGCTGAGGCCATTCCTCAGGTTGCTGCATTCCTCTGAAATCCTGAAGATTTCCCGTCTTTTCCCCTCGAGTATTTCTTCCTTTTCTGAAAGTTCTTCCTCCACGGACCTGATGAGGTCCGCCTTTCCCCTTAGCATTTCTCTCTGATTCTCCATGTCGGATATGAGATCTACCTCAGAGATATCCAGGTTTTCCTTATTGACTAATGCTTCACTCCTTTGTAAATTATATTCTTCCTCTTGTTGATAAAGTTTTGTGAGATATTCATTAAGGTTATCCCTATCTGTTTTTGATATGGCAGTACTCTTTTCGAGTTCAGCCACCTCCCTCTCTAAGTTCTGTAAATTCCCCTGAAGCTCTTCTAATGCCTTCTCTTTCTCAAGAAGTTCAAGCCGTTTTACTTCAGCCAGATTCTCAATCTCCATAAGTTCTGCCCTCTTCAGTGATTCCTCTCCCCTCAGGGCGTTATACTCTGAAAGTATCTTTGAAAAGGACTCTTTCAGGACCTTGTAATCTCTCTTTGCAATCTTCAGTTCTATGGAATTAATTTCAGAAGAAAGGTTTTTATATCTCTCAGCCTTTTTTGCAATTCTGTCGAGGAGATTAATCTGCTTTTTTACCTCTGCAATAATATCGTTTATCCTCTGGAGATTTGTCCTTGATAATTCGAGTTTGGCCAGGGCTTCTTTCTTCCTGAAATTGTACTTCATAACCCCTGCTACTTCCTCTATCAGGACCCTTCTGTCTTGTGGTTTTGAGTTCAATATATCTGAAATGCCTTCCTGTGCGAGTATGGAATAGCTTTTTACCTCCAGGCCGGTGTCAAGAAAAAGGTCTTTAACATCTTTGAGTCTGCACTGGTTCTTATTCAGAATATATTCGCTGTCTCCTGACCGATAAAGCCTCCTCGTAACAAAAGCTGCATCCGATGCTCCATCTCCATCTCCATTTTCATCATTCGACGGCTTAACATCATTCAGTCCAGAGACAACCATGGTGACCTCTGCCATTCCTTTGGGTTTCTTTGAAGCAGAGCCATTGAAGATAACCTCTTCCATCTTTTCACCCCTGAGAGTTTTTGCACTCTGCTCTCCGAGAACCCACCTGAATGCATCCACGACATTACTCTTTCCGCAACCGTTAGGACCAACAATGCAGGTAATACCCTGGTGGAAGTTAAAGATGGTTCTATCTGAGAAGGATTTAAATCCAGTTAACTCTATTCTATCAATCCGCATTATGAATAATATAACTCATACTGTTTTTACTGACAAGTCTATTTTATCAAAGTGTTAAAAATATTTTTGGATCTTTTGACAGTAAAGAAATGTCTCTGTTAAAATTACTCATGATGAAAATGCAATCCATGGAATCAGCGGGCAGGCATATGGGCGGCAAAAGCTTGATAGCAGCACCTTTGTGGGCGGAAAAATATCAAAATATACCTGTACGCTTCTATGTAATGCGCTGTGATAACATATACATCCAAATTCTGCATTATCAAGGTTTTGCTGTCTGTGTGCATGCTAACATCAATTCGAATGCATTTTTTGGGTCAAGATGAATCCCTATATACAAAGAAAGATCATAAAAAGACAAGGCACATCTTCAGAGGAGAGAGAAGATCCCGTTGCTGTAGAAAAAAGGCTGAAGGTATCTGTGAATGGAAAAGATTTTATTACCCTATATTGCACACCCCTCATGATAAAGGAGTTAGTAGTTGGTCTTTTTCTCACAGAAGGTATCATCACAGAAATCCGACCAGAGGATATGAAGATAGAATATGGGGAAGAGATACGGATTGATATACGCGTTACTGGAGATGCATCAACAGAGGGAATGATAACCTCGCGCTGCATTGGTGGGATTACCTTAGGGGAAAAAAGAAATTTTGAAAAAGTTGAAGATGATTTTTTTCTTGAAACAGGAACCCTCAAAGGCATTTTTGATGAGTTCCAGCAAAGGTCTGAACTCTTCAGGCTGACGGGTTGCTTTCACGGAGCAGCACTATCAGATGGAAAGAAAATTCTTGTCTTTGCAGAAGATATAGGAAGACACAATACTGTTGATAAGGTGATAGGATATTCCATTCTTGAGAATATTCCCTTCAAAAGGAAAATAATGTTAGTAAGCTGCCGCCTCTCCTTAGAGATTGTTTCAAAATGTTCGCGATGGGGGATTCCAATCGTGGCAAGCAGGGCTGCTCCAACAGACCTTGCGATCAGAATAGCCGAGATATCAGGCATAACCCTCGTGGGCTTCGTAAGGGGAGACTGTATGAACATATATGCGAACCCACAACGGATCCTTCAGAAAACTCCAAATCCGAAACCATAAATTCTAAACAATACCAAATGATCAAAATCTAAAAATGAAGAACCCTGCGGCAAGCTGTAGAGAATGCGCTTGCTATTTCGTTTCAAACACTATAATCCAGATATTTTTAGTCATTTTAATATTTGAATTTGTTTCGGATTTAAAGTTTAGATTTTAGAATTTTAATTACGCGGCCTATTTTATTTTGTATTTAGACAATCTATGACGGAATGACCTGAAAGACAGGTTGAGCAGCTTTGCCGCCTCTTTCTTCACACCACCTGACTTTTCGAGTGCTCTGAGCAGATACCTTTTCTCAATATCTCCGATAACTTTATCAATATCAACCCCCTCTTCAGTAAGTTCTGGAATCTCTTTTGTTTCATCTGTATAGCCAGCTATTTCATTGGGAAGTTCCGCTGGAGTTATCTCTTCTTTATCTGTGAGAAGGGCTGTTCGTTCAATAACGTTCTCAAGCTCTCTCACATTTCCTTTCCATGGATATCCCATTAATATTTTCATCGCCTCGGGGGTGATCTTCCTCGACTGGTTGGATATCTTTTTGAGAAAATGTTCTACAAGTAACGGTATATCCTCCTTCCTCTCCCGAAGGGGAGGTATATGGATAGGTACAACATTAAGCCTGTAATATAAATCTTCCCTGAACCTGCCTGATGCAGTCTCTTCTTTTATATCTTTATTAGTAGCTGATATAACTCTGACATCAACTTTTATATCTGTCGTTCCGCCTACTCGCCTGAATGAGCCATTCTCAAGGACTCTGAGAAGCTTAGCCTGAAGGTTAATTGGCATCTCACCAATCTCGTCAAGGAAGAGACTGCCACTGTCCGCTATCTCAAATAACCCTTGTTTGTTATGCATAGCACCAGTAAAAGAGCCTTTCATATGCCCAAAGAGTTCTGACTCGAGTAGGCCTTCAGGAAAAGCTGCACAGTTTATTGCTACAAAATTCCTATCCTTCCTATGGCTGAGGTTATGCAGGGCAGTCGCAACTAATTCCTTGCCTGAGCCACTTTCGCCTATTATCAGGACATTTGAGTTGCTCTGTGCAACTTTGGGGATCAGTCTAAAGAGCTCCTGTATCTGAGGGCTTTGTCCAATAATATTTTCAAGTCTGTATGTTGTTTTTACCTTCTTCCTTAAGAGCGAAACCTCTTCACTGAGTCTCTTCTTCTCAAGGGCATTCTCCACGATTAATCTGATTTCGTCAATCTTGAAGGGCTTATTAATATAGTCATAAGCACCTAATTTCATGGCATCGATTGCTGCCTCTGTTGTGCCGAAGGCTGTTATCATGATCACAATGGTATCAGGAGATATTTCTTTTACCTTTTTCAGGAGTTCGAAGCCACCGACCTTTGGCATCTTAATATCTGTTATGACAAGATCAAAGATGTCATTGGTAATATAAGAGAGTCCTTCAAGCCCATCAGAGGCAGAGACTACTTCATACCTCTCCCCTTCCATGAGAATCTTCAGTACCTCCCTCATGCTTTTTTCGTCTTCTACTATAAGTATCCTTCCCTTATACTTTTCCATTTGTCCTTGGTAATATAACCTCAAAGGTCGTGCCAAATCCAGAATTACTTTTCACACTTATACTCCCGGCGTGTTCTTCGACAATTCTGTAGGCTATCGAAAGTCCAAGACCAGTGCCATTCTCTTTGGTTGTAAAAAAGGGATAAAAGATCCTCTCCATATCTTGGTCATCGACGCCAATTCCTGAGTCCTTAAATGTAATTTCTACACCAGTGCTCGTATTTCTTGTAGAGACAATAAGTTCCCCCCCCTCAGGCATCGCTTCTATTGCGTTTAAACCGAGATTCCAGAATACCTGACGCATCTTCTGAGGATCTGCATCTACTTCAAGTCTGCCCGTATATTCTTTATTTATAGATATACTACCTCTATTCTGTTCCACGTTTTTAAGGAGTTCCATGGTCTCATCGAGAATACTGTGCAGTTCGCATCTTTTAAACTCAGGTGGCGTAGGTCGTGAATAGGTAAGGAAATCTGTTATGATGCGGTTGAGACGCTCCATCTCTTTCAGGGCAATCTCCATAAGTCTCATCTTTTGGTTATGAGGCATCGTGTCTTCTTTGAGCATCTCTATAGAACCCTTCAGAGAGGCAAGAGGATTCCTGATTTCATGGGCGATGTTCGATGAAAGTTCTCCTAAAGTTGCCCATTTTTCTTTCAACTTCATCTCTGCCTCAATCTTCTTCAGTTCTGTGATATCCTGGAATATACCGATAAAACCGGTTTCATTCCTGCTAATGTCCCTCAGGGGAGTGATCTGTAACCCGATCACCTTCTGGATACCATCTGCCCTTATGATCTCTTCGCGTCGGGTACTCATAAAAGAAAACTGAAAGAATGGCAGAACTTCATCTATCCTCTGGCCTATGACCGTGTCCTTTTTCATGCCTGTTATCCTTTCAGCAGCTCGGTTGAAGATTAATACTCTACCAGATTGATCAGTTGTAAACAGGCCGCTCGGTAGACTTTCTATGACCTCCTTGTTAAAAAACTCGAGATCCCGCAGGTTCATATCCCTTTCATCAAGTTTTTGTGCTGTCTTCTCAAGCCTTGATGAGAGATATCCACTGAGGAAAGCAGTAAGATAAAAAGAGATAATATGAATAAATATGTTATAGAGGTAGTCCTTCATCACCATTGATTGCTCAGTACTGAAAGACAGCAACCCATAAAACTGGAAGTTTATCAGGGTGCCGTAAAGGATACTGCTAAGTGTTGCCGTTATATAACCAGCCCTTTTATTTAATACAATACTTGAAGATATGACAGTAAGCACGAGGGTAAAAGAAAACCAGCTTTCGATCCCCCCGGTAATAGAGATGAGTATTATCCCAAAAAACACATCGAGGATTAGCTGGGTATAGGCAAAGACAAAAAGCTTCCTAATCCTTTCGAGGATAATGGAATAAAGAATGGTTATGGCATAGAGAGAGATAATGAGATAAGAGAGGACTTGTGGATAAGGAAATTTTTCGTATCCCGCTTTAAAAATGAACGAGGAGCCGAGCAGGAGGGTAACAAAACTGGCCCTAAGGGCTATGAGGGCCTTTATCCGTATTTTTAAGGCTTCAACATTTTCCGACATCTCCCTCTCATTTTAGCTCATTCTCCCAAAAAGTTGGTGAAAAGGTTTCGTGAATACCGCGTCACAGTCCTTTGAATCCTTGACCACGTGAACCTTTTCACAACTTATATGGAGATGCTCATCATTTTATAAGGGTAATCAACTTGAATATCGGGAGATACATTGCGATAACGATAAAACCAACAGTAGTTCCGAGAAAAATCATAAGCACAGGTTCCATCATCGCGGTAAGATTTGACACAGCATTATCCACCTCATCATCATAGAAATCGGCAATCTTGCTGAGCATTGCATCAAGAGCACCCGTTGATTCTCCGACTGCTACCATATGGGTAACCATTGGGGGGAAGACCTTCGCCTTCTTAATAGGATCCGCGAGAGTCTTTCCTCCTACCACTTCTTTTCTGACATCAAGAATTGAATATTCCACCACCTTGTTGCCTGACGTCTTTGCCGTTATCTCAAGACAATCTAAGATCGGAACACCACTACTGACAAGGGTTCCGAGCGTCCTTGTAAATTTTGCTACAGCTACCTTACTGAGGAGTGCACCAAAAATGGGGACCTTAAGCAATATTGAATCAATGATCCTTTTGCCATTTTCGGTCCTCCGAAACTGGGCGATAAAGACGATGACGCCAATTATTGCAACAACAGTTATGAGCCCACCGATACCAGCAATGAAGTTACTCATGCCAATTACCATCCTCGTTGGCAGCGGGAGTGTTCCTCCAAGCTGGGCAAACATCTTTGAAAATGTGGGGACAACAAAGAGCATGATAATAACTATGACTAAAACAGCAACTATTGTAACTACCGCAGGATAAACCATTGCCCCTTTAACCTTCTTCTTCAGTTTCATCGCTTTTTCTATGTAAGCTGCCAACCTGTTGAGTATGGTATCGAGAACACCACCAGCCTCACCTGCTGCAACCATGTTTACATACAATTCACTAAAAACTCTTGGATGCTTTTTAAGGGCATCGGCATAGGTTAAGCCTGACTCAACATCTGTTTTGATCTGCGCAATTGTCTTACCGAAGGTCTTATTCTCAACTTGTGTAGAAAGGATCTCGAGTGCCTGTACAAGAGGAAGTCCTGCGTTTATCATCGTAGCAAACTGCCGTGTAAAAACCACAATATCTTTATCCTTTATCTTACCTCCAAAACGTAAGGCACGTGCCTTCCCAGGTTTCTCCGTTACAAGGGTAGGCACAATCCTCCTCTTCCCGAGTATTGCAATAACATCTTCCTTCGTTGCTGCCGTGACCTCTCCTGACTCTATGATTCCCTTTGGCGTCTTGCCTGACCATTGAAATACAGCCATTTCTTATTCCCTCCTCCTGCCAGAGACTGCTGCCACACCTTTTTTCTGGATCATTGCGAGCAGCTCCTCTGGCAAATATGACCTTCCAATAGCTTCGTCGTATGATATGAGTCCTTTAGAATGAAGGTCAAATAATGACTGGTTCATTGTCTGCATACCGAATTTTGCCTGACCTGTCTGCATCATTGAATAAATCTGGTGTATTTTGTCCTCTCGTATCAGGTTTCTTATAGCCGGGTTCGGAATCATAAACTCATAAGCAAGAACCCTTCCCTGTCCGGATTTCTTGGGGATAAGATGTTGAGCAAGTATTCCTTCGAGGACAAAAGAGACCTGGACCCTTATCTGCTCTTGTTGATGGGGTGGAAAGACATCGATAATACGATTAATTGTTTGAGCAGCCGAATTTGTATGGAGCGTGGCGAGGGTTAGATGGCCCGTTTCTGAGACAGTTAGAGCTGCCTCTATTGTTTCGAGATCACGCATTTCTCCTATAAGAACAACATCAGGATCCTGTCTGAGGACATATTTCAGTGCAGTTTTAAATGACATAGTATCAGCAGTTACTTCCCTCTGGTTGATCAGACATTTTTTGTGTTGATGAAGATATTCTATAGGGTCCTCCACAGTTATGAGATGAGCAGATCTCTCTATGTTTATCCTGTCAACCATTGCAGCGAGTGTTGTCGATTTGCCGCTACCCGTCGGTCCAGTAACAAGGACAAGTCCCTGAGTCTTTTTAACCACCTCATTAAGGATATCTGGTAACCCGAGTTCCTTAAAGTCCCTAATCTCAAACGGAATAGTTCTGAATGCACCGGCGACAGCACCCCTCTGCATGAAGATATTTGCCCTGAACCTGCTAACACCCCTGATAGCAAAAGAGAGATCAAGCTCATTATTTTCCTCATATTTATGCTTTTGTGCATCTGTCAATATACTGTAGCAGAGAGCTTTTGTATCTGCAGGGGTCAGGGGCGGGTGATCAATGGGTAAGAGTTTCCCATCTATCCTCATCCTCGGTGGGCTCCCTGTTGTTATATGAAGATCTGATGCTCCCCTTTCTATCATCATCCTGAGTAATTCATAAAGAGTGGCCATAAATACCTCCCTTAGGTCTTATAGTTTCCAGTTATTCTTTTTTAGTTTCATATGTGACAACTGATTTCATTTCTTCAGTCTCCAAAGGTAATCCTCAACACCTCTTCTATGGTGGTGGTGCCTTCCTTTATCTTATTGATACCACTCATCCTCAGGGTCTTCATGCCGAGCTTGACAGCAGTCCTCTTTATCTCATCAGCTGAGGCTCCTTCAAGGACAAGCTCCTTGATCTCAGGCCCTGCAGCCATAACCTCATAGAGTGCTATCCTTCCTCTATATCCAGAACCATTGCATGCAGGACACCCCTTGCCATGGTAACATTTTACTGTCTTTGCCTCTTCCTCTGAGAAGCCTATCTTCATTAAGGCTGCCGCTGGTATTGCCTCCTCTTCTTTGCACTTTGTGCATATCTTCCTTACAAGTCTCTGGGCCATGATAAGGATAACTGATGCCGATACGAGAAAAGGCTCAATACCCATATTCAACAGTCTGCTTATGCTGCTTGGAGCATCATTTGTGTGCAGGGTGCTTAATACGAGATGGCCTGTAAGGGCTGCTTTGACTGCAATCTCTGCTGTCTCGAAGTCACGAATCTCTCCAACCATAATGATGTCTGGGCTTTGCCTCAAAAAAGACCTAAGGGCTGAGGCAAAGGTGAGGCCAATCTCTTCTTTCACCTGGACCTGATTTATCCCCTGGAAGTTATACTCGACAGGATCTTCGACAGTCATTATGTTAATTCCGGGTTTATTGAGGTAATTCAATGCAGAGTAGAGGGTTGTTGTCTTACCACTCCCTGTTGGTCCTGTAACGAGGACCATGCCGTATGGCTTATTGAGGGCATCCATAAAGACCTGTAATGCGGCCTCTTCAAATCCGAGCTTTGTAAGGTCTACCTGGAGATTTGATTTATCGAGGATCCTGAGAACTGTCTTTTCACCGAAAAGGCACGGCAAGACCGAAACCCGGAAGTCTATTTCTCTTTTCTTGCCAAGTCTCAGTTTAATCCTTCCATCCTGAGGTAATCTTCTTTCTGCAATATCGAGTTTTGCCATTATCTTGAGCCTCGATGTCACAGAATCTTTAATCTTTTTTGGTAGATTCATTGCGCTAAACATTACACCATCAACCCTGTATCTTACCCTGAGAGACTTTTCGTAGGGCTCTATATGGATATCACTTGCATCGCTTTTTATCGCCCTGATAAGTATCCCATTAACAAGCTTAACCACAGGTTCTTCTACTTCCTTGACCAACATGTCCTTTCTCTCAGTAACAACCTCTATGCTATCGAGTGCATCTCCAACAAGTTTGTCAAACTCATCCACATCAACCATCGGACCTTCGTCAACAGGATTAACTCCCCCCTCGGTAAGTTCTTCTTCTGCGTATGTATAATTCTCAGTCTGAAATGCCTCTGTGGATGTATACGTTTCAGCCTGAAGCACTTTTGTATTTTCCGCTCCTTTCGCAGCAACGAGGGCTTCACCATAGCCCATATACCAAGTTGACAATGCATCCAAGATCGAAGATTCACTCGACACAACAACCTCAACATTGTAACCCGTCCTGAACTTTACATCGTCAATCGCAAATACATTGGATGGGTCAACCATAGCGATTGTTAAGGTAGCTCCAACCCTCGCAACAGGCACTATAAGATATTTT